>CAZKGB010000016.1:0-16218 GCA_964551935.1 uncultured Lentimicrobiaceae bacterium
CCCAAAGCATAATAATGTTAAAAGCCTGCTTCCATCCTATTTCGTAATCTGTAAGCACCAAAATACGATACATGTAAGCAATATCCCTGAGGAACATCATCAAAACAGCTATCAAAAGAAAAAACAACGTGTGCCATGTAAAAGTTACAAAAGTAAAGGTATCGGGATTGAAATTTCTCGACAAAAGCCACCCACTAGCTGCTAATCCGATTAATATCGGCCATACAATTTTACGGGTGTTTAAGCTTTTTACAATTCTGTCCACGAGATTACTTCAATTTAGCGGCAAAGATAAAAACTGTTGTAGTAGGAAAGTGTGAAATTATCATAAACGGTCATATTGACAGCGCATTAAAGAAAATAGCGCCATATAGTCAGTTATCAAGATTATTTTCATCCATTTTCAGCATTGGAACGCCATTTGACAAGAAGCTGATGAAACGATAAAAAAACAGATGTTTAACAAAAAATAAAGGAGGACAAAGTTATGGCACTAGTAAGATTTAATCAGTACCCGGCTTTAACCGATTTATTTGAAAGCCTGGAAAAAAATTTCTTCAACAACGAAGAAAAATTTGAAGGAACCGTTCCTGCAGTAAACATTAAAGAAGACAACGATAAGTTTGTCTTGGAGATGGCTGCTCCGGGAATGAAGAAAAATGATTTTCACATCAATCTTGAAAAAGACGTGTTAACCATTTCGTCAGAACAAAAAGAGGAAAAAGAAGAAAAGAAAGATAATTTTGCAAGACGCGAGTTTTACTACAATGCATTCAGCCGTTCGTTCAGCTTGCCTGAAACCGTTGATGTGGAAAACATCAAGGCTGATTACAAAAATGGAATTTTGAACATTGTTTTGCCCAAGAAAGAGGAAACCAAGGTTACTCGCGAGATTAAAATCTCATAATGGCAACAACAATCTGAATCTGAAAAAAAAGTCCGGCTGCTTGCGCAGCCGGACTTTTTTTATTTAACCTGTCTGTTAATTTTCTCCTCTTTCTCTTTTTTGTAAGCCGCTCGCGAAGCTACTTTCTGCCATTCACGATCGATAACCAAATCAGCCATAAAAAGTGCCTGTTCATCCACATCCTCTATCAACAGCCCGGTTTGAAAAAGATGTTGCTTTACATCGTGGCGATACATCAGGTTGGCCAGCTTATCAGGATTGGTAAGTAAAAGCTCTTTTATAAAAGCACTTAAATTCTCTCGCAACCGGTTGCGTGTTAGTTTCTCAAAATCTTGTGGCAGCAAATCGGGCATATTCGTAATCAAAAATAACTAAGGAAGCATTTTTAACATATTTACCTCTTTTTCGGTGAGTTTACGCCATTTTCCTCGCGGGATATCTTTTTTGGTCAGACTGGCAAACATCACTCTGTCGAGACGAACAACTTTGTATCCAAGATGCTCAAATACTCTCCTTACAATACGGTTTCTACCCGAGTGTATCTCAATCCCCACTTCCGTTTTATCATGAGCCTTTTGGTCGTAAGCAATCTTATCAGGCTTAATGGCGCCATCTTCCAGCTGAATTCCGGCGGCAATTTCCAGAAGATGACTTTTAGTAAGCGGTTTATCCAACACCACATGATACAATTTCTTTACTCCATGTTTAGGATGGGTCAGCTTCTTGGCAAGATCGCCATCGTTGGTAAACAGCAGAAGTCCGGTAGTATTTTTATCGAGACGTCCTACAGGATAAATTCTTTCGTTGCAGGCATTTTGCACCAGCGACATAACAATTTTTCTATCTTGCGGATCGCTGGAGGTGGTTATAAAACCTTTGGGTTTGTTAAGCAAAATGTACTGCAGCTTTTCAGCCCTGAGGGTCTGATCACCATACATCACTTTGTCGGTACGTTTTACTTTGGTACCCAGCTCAACAACTACCTTCCCGTTTACCGTAACAGCCCCGCTTTCGATAAGCCTGTCGGCTTCACGACGAGAACAAACTCCTGCATCGGCTAAAAACTTGTTTAACCGTATTAATCCGTCAGAATTTGTTTTAGGTTGCTGTGTCCGGTTCGCTTTCTTTTTAAACTTATGTTCAGTTGAGTCGGCTTTTGGCGCGAAGCTTTTTCGCTTTTTAGTGGTTTTTTTAATAAACTTATCAAATCCACCTTTTTTCTTATCCATAGTTAATCAAATATTTGGCCTGCAAAAGTACACAAAAGAGATTGATTAGTTGCATGGCGTCCTAAATTTCAGTATATTTAACAATTGAAAGCAGCTGATCATGACTGATAATAAAAATTTTGTTCTGGTTCCGGTTAACTTTTCGGAAGAAGCAGAAAACGGTGCTGTTTATGCCTTGCAGATTGCCGCCGGGCTAAATGCCGATATTGTTTTACTCAACACCTATTTTAACCCTGCACTCTATGTTCCGGGAATGCTCGAGCCTTTTACAAACCTGGTGAATATTGAAAAGGATATCAGGGCAATGGAAAAAGAGGCAGAGATTAACCTTGTGGCGTTAAAGCAAATGCTTGACAAAAAAATAAAAACAGAGGGCATCTCTAACGTTGAGGTTACCTTTGATTTAGTTCAGGGATATCCCGCTAACGCGATTCTTTCGTATGCCGAAGCATTTAAACCCAACGTAATAATAATGGGCTCACCCGGAAACAAGCCGGGTAGCACCCAGGCCTTCGGAAAAGTTATCACTAAAATTATGGAAGCCGCCACAGCACCTGTAATTGCCGTTCCACAAGACTACAACGCCTATCAATTTACAAAACCCCAAAAAGTGCTTTACCTTACCAGCCTCGACCATACCGACTACCCCGCTCTTGAACGGCTAACCGGATTTGCCCGATTTTTTGATGCCCGGATATTTTGTGTTCACACTTCCACCATCCAAAGCGACGAATCAGATGAGGAGAAAATGCGCAAGATAAAAAAATATATTGTTGAACAATTGGAGGTAACCAACCCGGAATGTGGAATTCTGGAAACTGCCAACCCGCTTTCAGGACTTGAAAAATTTATTACCAAACGAAGTATTGATATAATCGCCTTTTCAACCCAAAAACGAAACATGCTACTCAGGTTTTTTATGCCCGATTCAAGCCACTATTATTTATATCAAACAGGTATTCCGCTGCTGGTTTATCACGCCAAATAAAACAGAGGTTATCGCTTTCGCGAAGCCAGGTCGGACAAAATATAATATCCGGTTACAGTCAATACGAAAAAACCGCACAGCCATAGCTCACAATGTCCAATCACCAGTTTTAATATCAGCAATAAAACCAGCATCAGTAATGTTACCCACCCCAAATACTGTTGGAATTTTTTTGATTTTATCAGTCTGTCAAACCACTTCATAAGCCGGGAGTAAATGCATCAATAATATGATTAATGGTATAGGATTGACGGGTTAATACGATGGAAACAATATCGTACCGAACACCTGCCTCCGAGTCGATTTTATCAACATAATCCTGTGCTGCGCTTATCAGGAGTTTTTGCTTTTTAGCATCCACCGCCTCTTCGGGGTAACCAAAGTAGTCGGTCCCGCGGGTTTTAACTTCAACAATAACCAGCTCCCCATTATCCATGGCGATAATATCAATTTCCTTGTGGACACTGCGCCAGTTGGTTTCCAAAATTTCGTACCCCTTCGATTTAAGATACTGAACCGCCAGCGCTTCTCCCTTTTTCCCCGTTTCGATGTGTTTGGCCATAAATCGTATTAAGTTATCAGGCGAAGATAGACAACTTTTAGAAAAGAAAAGTTACATTATTCGCTGACCGTCATTCCCGATTTCAATAAAAAATATTTTAATTCAACTAAAAAATTATTACTTTTGAAGAACTATAACTAGTTCAAAACCTGCACCCATGAAAAATCTGTTCACCTTAGTTTTGTTAATGGCAACGGCTTTAACTCTCAAAAGCCAGCCAACTGCCATCCATCGCGATATGATAACCGTAACCGTTTACACGGAAAATTGTTTAAGCAATCCCATCGACAGCGTATTGATAAAGCTAATACAAAAGGATTCGCCTTATCAAACATGGACAAGCCTAAGCAATACTGTCGGTTTTGTACAATTCGACACCATTCCCACCGGCACTTACGATATTGTTGCTTTTAAAAGAGGATACCAAGAATCCGAATTACAAAACATCTCCATTACCTCCAACTATACGGCCCATATTACACTTGACCGAAAGCTTTACAAAGTACGCAATCTGCATGTAGATTCATTAACCTCCGAAGTAACCTGGGATAAACCGCTTATTACTGCTTTAAATACAGCTTTTGAAGCAACCGCTTTCCCTCCCGAAAACTGGCAGGTTGAAACTGACGGTGAAGGGTGGTACCAATCAAGTATATCCGACAGCCTGTTTAACAACTGGACTATCCCGGCATGGCCCGGCCATTATGCCATAGTCAACCACGACTACTCATCGCAGGGAGGTAGTTACGACTATCTTATCACCTCTGAAATCGATGTAAGGGTTAGCGATCAGCTTAAACTCTGTTTCGACAGCTATTACGATTCGCTTTACGGTGGCACGGCAAAGGTTGAATATACTGCCGATAACGGCACTACCTGGCAACTGTTGAAACAACTTTCGCCCGATACGGTTTGGCAAAAAGATACTGTTGATTTATCATCCATCACCCAAAGCGGGATAGAAAACATTAAAATACGTTTCAATTTCACAGCCGGTAACGGTCCGTTATATGACGGCTGGGCTATAGACAACATCTATATCCACGGAGAAGATGCATGGTACGAAGAGTTTATATTGTATCTCAACAATAGCTTTTTCGACAGCCTGCCTCACAATCAGTTTTCCGTTAATTTGAACGATATGGTTTATGGCACCTCTTACACCGTCAGTTTGCTAACAACAGGAGAGTGTGTTACGTCGGAAGAGGTTTTGTATCAGTGGATATCTCGTTATTTGTATCCACCCCGAAATGCACACGACAACTATACCTATAATACCAGTGCCGTTTCTTTTTTATGGTTGCCACCTCAAAAGTGCGATACTACCTGCCATGTTCCTTATGGTTTACTTTCTTACAACATCTTTCGCAACGGAGCACTCATTAGCAACACACCCTACAACAACGAACCTGATACGTCCGAATATGTTTATACCGATATGTTTGTAATGCCCGGCACCTATTATTATCAGGCTACTGCCCTGTACGATCTGGCACAATTTGGGTTCCCCGGTGAAGTCGGTGAATCAATGATTACTCCTGTTGATACCGTTACCGTGATATGGGGATACGACCTCCCTTTTAGCGAAAATTGGGATTTGGGTTCATTTGATTTTAATAACTGGACAATTGGAACAAATAACTGGCTCATCAACAGCACTTCAGGCGACAATGCCCCTTCAGCCCAATTTATCAATGCACCTCATTTAACGAATGACTATGAATCATGCTTAACCTCCTCTCCCATTAAGGCCGACAGCATTACCGAAGGCGAAATATGGCTTGACTGTAACCTGAAACTTGACGACCTGAACGAAACCGGCGAAGAGCATCTTGTTGTTGAAGTGTATAACGATAACCAGTGGCATCAGGTTTACGATGTGGCAAACCACGGTAGTTTTGATTTTGATGAAGAATTGGTTCATCTCAATATTTCAGATTATACAAAAGGTAAAGTTTTTCAAATAAGGTTTAAAGCAACAGGACAAAACTCTGCCGACATCAATGCCTGGTTTATTGATAACATAAACATTTACAGAACCTGTGATGCACCTTCTAATCTTACGGGAGAATATTTTTGGGAAGGTCCCGGAGCAAACGGTTATGGGGTTAAAATAAACTGGGATTCACCCGAATTACCTATGGGTCCGAGGTGGCTGTTTTGGGGTCTTACCGGTGAGAACAGCTCAGCAATAGGTTTAACAAATGGTGGTGATTTTTCAATAGCTGCACATTGGGATAGTGACCAACTTACCGGTTTTGCAGGAAGCAATATCACTAAAATAAGATTCTATATTAAAGATACGGAATTTACCAATCTCATTGTTAAGATTTGGAAAGGTACCGACGCCTCGAACCTAATTTATAGTGAAGATGTAACAGACTCTGTTGTTGCTAACAGTTTCAATGAAATAACATTAACCACACCGGTTTCAATTGAAGAGGGTGATGAATTATGGGCCGGTTATACCCTTCTTGGACAAGCATCCGGAGTTTATCCGGCCGGAACGGATGCCGGTCCTGCGATAGCAGGATATGGCGATAAAATAACCACCGACGGAATAACCTGGGACAATCTTTTCGACCTCGGTTACGATATGAACTGGAACATAGCTATCCGCACAGCACCTTCTGCCAAACCTGCGCCACGTAAAACAATTATCGATCGGACAAAATACAACACTCCCAACACAACGCTGGCACAAAGCGAAATAAATCCAAATCCGAAAAAAGCGAATTATAATCAAACCAGAGCATTTACGGGTTTTATTGTTTACAAAAGTGAAACAGGATATATAGAAGATTACTTACCCTATGCCACGGTTCCGTACAAGGAGGGAGAATCGAATTACAGCTTTAACGATAAATATCCCAATGTATATCCTCAACACTCATATTGGTATAAAGTAAGCGCAACCTGGACAAGTGGTATGGATAATTGCGAATCGGAATTTGCCAAAGCCAAATTGAATACCGACAATGATTTTGTTGTAGTTTTTGTAACCGGTGTTAATGAGTTACAGGAAAGTCCTGCAACCCTTTACCCTAATCCCGCCTCAAGTCAAATTACCATCACAGCTGCCAAAACAATTGAAAAACTGACGGTATTCGATGCTGCCGGTCAGCTTATTGAACAAAAAACTTTCAGTAACAAACAACAAGTAGTATTGAACACATCAAAATACCATGCCGGGGTTTATTATGTTAAAATTAAAACCGGACCTAAAACAAACACAAGAGATATTGTTAAAAGGTTTGTAATTGTGAAATAGAGCTCATTGTTACGCTACTCGTTCAATTTTAATAAAATTCGGAGCTAATCCTGATGACATAGCGATGAGTTTTAAAAACATTAACGAGCAATTATTAAATTTTACCCTATGAAATTTTTCCTTGGATAGGGTAAATTGGATAGTTATGGGGTAAATAATTATTACCACGGCAACCGGAAAGCGTGCATCCGCAATCAAATAAAAGAAGCAGGCATTGAGCATCCTGGCAACATAGTGCCTGGCGGAATAATAAATTATAACTTATAATAGGGATTACAGAATATCACCATGCCCTACATACCAAAAAAGCCACTTACACAAGGTTAGGTAAGCGGCTTAATTTAGTGGAGAATATCGGAATCGAACCGATGACCTCTTGACTGCCAGTCAAACGCTCTAGCCAACTGAGCTAATCCCCCATCTGCATTTATGATAAATGCGGCGGCAAAGATAAAACAATTTGTTTTTTCATGCAATAAAAAAATTGGTCTTTATCATTAATCTTTTTGTGCATATTTGTCCTTCTTTTTTTAATATGTTTTATGAAACGACTTTTTATCGCTATCAACATTCTTCCAAACGATACTTTGTTAAAGGTTTATAACGACTTACAATCGAGATGTAGCAAGGGAAAAATAAAATGGGTTGATGCCGGTTTGTTTCATCTTACGTTAAAATTTTTGGGTGAAACACCCGAAAACGATGTAAAAAAAATAGCTGAGGGATTGCGTACGGTTGCAAACTCCTACAATCCGTTTACCTTTAACTTAAAGGGAATTGGTATTTTTGGAAGTTCGTACCGTCCCCGAATTATCAGGGTAAATATTGATAAAGGAGAACAACTAATTGGATTAGGAAATAAAATCAGGCAAAAGCTGGAGCAAATGGGTTTTCCCAACGACAGGCAAAATTTTGTACCTCATCTTACTTTAGGAAGAGTTAAAAAGGTGCAGGATAAAGCTTTTTTCCAGAAATCAATTAATCTGTACAAGGAGAACCATTTTCAGCAAGTCCAGGTGAGCGAGATATTGTTATACGAAAGCATCTTGTATCCCGATGGTCCTGAATACGTTATTTTGGAGAGATGTAAATTGTTGCAGGAAGCGATAAATTAACCTTTCTTTGCAACGAAAAAAAGAATAACGATGTCATTACATCGAAATAAAATTAAAAAAGGTGTATCAACCTATAATTTTTATACTTTAGCCTACGTTAATTAAAAGAAAAAATAAAAAAAAGAGATTGAATTTTAAAAAGTTTTTTAGCGGTACTGTTTTTTTGTTTGGTATATTATTAGCGGCTTACGGGCAGGATGTGCCCACCTTTACGCAATACAAAAATACTATGACTTATAACAACCCGGGTTTTATGGGCATGGGTGATGGTATATGCGTGAACGGGCTTTTACGTCAACAGTGGGCGGGGTTTACCGATAGTCAGGGCAATAAAGTAGCTCCGGAAACTTATTTGGTAACCATTAATTCGCCCATGAAATTTTTGCATGGCGGGCTGGGCGGTTCTATCATTCAGGATAAACTGGGTTTTGAAAAACAGGTTGGTATTAATTTATCCTATTCGTTTCATGCCTCTTTGTCTTTTGCCGATATCGGCATTGGTGCCGGAGTTAGTTTGATGAACCATAGTATCGATTTTTCAAAACTGAAACCGGAGCAGCAAGGCGATCCGATTCTCTTGTCTTCCGAAATGGGGGCAATGATTTTTGATGGGAACCTGGGAATATTCGTGAAAACCGAAGACTACTACCTTGGGTTGTCGGTTATCAACCTGCTTGAGTCACATGGAAAAAACTTAAGTACAACCGACAATAATGTGGTACGCTATAAAACCGATCGCACCCTGTTCTTAACAGGAATGTACCGTATCTTTCTCAATAATCAGGATTATGAAATTGATCCGGGATTCATGATAGAGAGCAATTTAGCTTCCACGCAATATATTATTTCAACCGACGTTAGGTACAAAGACAGATTTTACGCCGGAATTAGCTACCGCTTTCTTGAATCGGTGGGAGTGATGGTAGGCGTTAAGTTTAGAGATTTCAACATTAGCTATTCTTACGATGTGAGTACCATGAAGTATGGAATGCCGGGTTCTCACGAAATCGGGTTAAGTTATTGTTTTAAAATAAAAGGAGATAATTCAAAAACCAGTTATAAAAACACAAGGTATTTGTAATTAAAAATATTAAGACCAAAACTAAGTTACATCGCAGATTTTCTTATTTTTGGGGCTCGTTAAAAAAGGAAAATAAGGTAAGATACACAAAATCAAATTGATAGATATGAAAAGGTTGATTTTTTACATTCTCGTTGCCGGGTTGTTGGCAAGCTGTAATAACTCTGGTAATGGCGAATTGGTTGGAGCACGTACTTCTTCAAAACCATTTTATCAGGCTGACCCATACGGGATGGTTTTTGTTCCCCAGGGAAGTTTTGTTATGGGTGCCGGTGATGAAGATATTGCCAAAAGCTATTTAACAGAACCAAAAACAATTTCTATTTCCGGGTTCTTTATGGATGAAACAGAAATTACCAATAACGAATATCGTCAGTTTGTGAACTGGGTTCGCGATTCTATTGCAAGAACGATATTAGGAAACGTTGCCCCTGAAGATTATTTAATTGAAGAGAATGAAAAAACAGGTGAAGTGTACGACCCTCCTTACCTGAACTGGAAAACAGACATCGACTGGAATAGTGAAGACCAGGATATCAGAGACGCGTTGGAAGAGATGTATCTGCCCGAAAATGAAAGATTTTTCCGCCGCCGTGAAATCGATACCCGTAAATTGATGTACACCTATCAAAGGGTTGATTTGCATGCGGCAGCTAAAAAAGACTTCTCGGAAAAAGGCGATTACCGTAATGCCGGCCTGGCTAACCGTCCACAAGGATTGCGTGACCGGTCAGTGTACGTTCGTAACGAAACCATTGGAGTTTATCCCGATACTTTAGCATGGATTGCAGATTATACCTATTCGTTTAACGACCCAATGACCGAAAAATATTTCTGGCACGCAGCCTATGATAATTATCCTGTTGTGGGTGTTAACTGGCGCCAGGCACGGGCTTTTTGTGTATGGAGAACCCAGTTGCTGAATTCACACATGAAACACAAAAATGGTAGTGGTGGACTATCTGAGTTTCGTCTTCCTTCAGAAGCTGAGTGGGAATGGGCTGCCAGAGGCGGCTATCAACTCAACCCCTACCCGTGGGGTGGCCCTTATACGCTAAACGAAAAAGGATGCTTTTTAGCCAACTTTAAACCTCGAAGAGGTAATTACATCGCCGATGGTGGTTTACGAACGGTTATCGTTGCACATTATCCCGCCAATGACTGGGGTTTATACGATATGGCCGGAAACGTGGCCGAATGGACTAACTCGGCGTACGACCCGTCATCGTATAATTTTACCTGGGATATGAATCCTAACTATACCTATGATGCTAAAGAAGATGATCCTCCTGCCATGAAACGTAAAGTTATTCGGGGCGGCTCATGGAAAGATATTAAATATTATTTGCAAGTTACCACTCGTGCTTACGAGTATCAGGATACCGCCAAAGCATACATAGGGTTTAGATGTATTCAACCCTATCTCGGAAGAAATAAAGGCGATAACCCAAGCAAGGCTTCACGCGTTTACCATTAATTCAGAAAAATTTAATTATTAATTTATAAATAAAAAAACAAATTAATCATGGGCTTATTTGATTTTACACACACTAGAAGATATAGAAACTTTATGGCAAAAGTATATGGACTTGGTGCATCCGTTGTGTTGGTTGGTGCACTATTTAAAATTATCCATATGCCCGGGGCCAACCAAATGTTAACAGTTGGTTTGCTTACTGAAGCTGTAATCTTTTTCTTCTCTGCCTTTGAACCGCCTCATGTTGAACCCGATTGGAGTTTAGTGTATCCTGAACTTGCCGGCATGTATAACGATGAAACTGATGATGCCATGCTGGAGAAAAGAAAAACTCCCACCCAACGCCTGGATGAAATGTTTGAAAAAGGCAATATTAACGATGAAGTAATTGGCAGATTGGGTGAAGGATTAAGTAAACTCTCCGAAACCGCTAATCAAATAGGCCAGGCGAACGAAGCTGTTTTTGCTACTCAGGAATTTGCCACCAGCTTAAAAGGAGCTTCTGAAACAGCCAATAAACTGAATGAGGTAATGATACAAGATTTATCCGCCGCTACCAGCTATTCTGAAAGTGTTGCCAAGGTTGCCGAAAACGCCAATGAATTGATTAAAACTTTCGACGAATCAAATACCACTACCGTTGAATTTGCAGCTCAGGTGCAAGAACTTAATAAACGCATGCGTAACCTGAATAAAGTTTACGGTAATATGCTTTCCGCCATGAATGTTAATGACTAGCAATTAACAGGTAATTAGTTTTAAAATTAAATAATTAAAAAATGGCTGGATATAAAGAAACCCCACGGCAAAAAATGATTGCCATGATGTACCTTGTTCTTACCGCACTTTTGGCGTTAAATGTGTCGAAGGATATCTTGGACGCTTTCCTCGTCGTAAACGAAAGTATGGTGAGCACAAACACCGGACTGCAAAAAAAAGCTGAATTTATCTATAATAAGTTTGATACACAATATAAGCTGAATCCCGATAAGGTTGGCCCTAAATGGCAGGATGCCCAACAGGTTAAAACCGAAACCAATAAGCTGCTTAAGTATCTCGACGATTTGAAATTTTATCTGGTGCAGAAATCGGAAATGGGAGTTGTTAACAAAAACAGCAGAGAAGACTCCATTAAAATTCGTAACTTATATTATAAAGATACTATTCTTAATGGTAAAGAGCAAAAGTTTTTAATGCTTGATGTCGTTCCCACCAAAGACAAATACGATAATACCACCCATTATATGATTGGTAACAATAATGATGGGGAAGCCTATAAACTGAGCAAAAAACTTAAGGAATACCGAAAGTATATTTTGCAAAAAATGAACGAACCTGATGATTCCAAAAAAATCGGCTTAATTATTAAACCGGGTAAAGTTTATCGCGATGCTACCGGTACCAAAGAAGACTGGGAATACCACAATTTTAACCATACTATTTTAGCTGCTGATATTACCTTGGTAAATAAAATTATTAACGAAGTGCGCTCGGCTGAGTTTGATGCTGCCAATTATTTGTTTGCCTCCATCAGTGCTACTGATTATAAGTTCGATAATGTGGATGCAAAAGTGATTGCCAAAAGCACCTATGTTTTAAAAAACAGAAAATACGAGGCCGAAGTTTTGGTTGCTGCATACGATACAAAAACCAAACCCGATGTTTATTACGTTACTGGTGTCGATAAATGGAAATCTGAATATAAAAATCGCGCTAAAAAAGTAACCGGTACCGGTGGTACTGTTAAACTGGAGTTTCCTGCCACCACCGAAGGAATTAAAAAATATGCCGGTGTAATCGAAATGATTGACCCTAAAACCAATCAAAAAGTACAATATCCGTTTAACGGTACTTACGTGGTAGCTCCCCCTTCGTTAACCGTGTCGCCGTTAAAAATGAATGTTTTTTACATCGGTGTTAAAAACCCGGTATCTATTTCTGTTCCCGGATTATCAATGGATAAAGTTCACCCCGTTATATCAAAAGGAAAACTTTATAAAGACCCGAAAAATAAAGGACAGTGGATTGTTGAAGTACCCAAAGGGTTGAAAAAAGTTACCGTCTCTGCTTCGGCAAAAATCGATGGTAAACCCTATAATTTGGGAGCTGTTGATTTTAGAGTTAAACGTGTTCCTGACCCAACGGCTACCATTGCCGGCATGACAGGGGGCGCTATCGATAAAAATCAGTTATTGGCTGCCAGTGCCATTATTCCTGAAATGAGAGGATTTGAGTTTGACCTTTATTTCCAAATTACCTCCTACTCTTTCACTACGCTTATTAATGGCGATTTCTTTACCATTAAAGCCAAGGGAAATACCTTCTCGAAAGATGTTATTAAAAGAATAAGAAGTGGAAAAAGAAAGCAGAAATTCTTCTTTGAGAACATTCAGGCTAAAGGCCCTGACGGAACCAAAAGAAGTTTGAACCCTGTAAACCTTGAATTGAAATAATTAATTAGTTGAAAGATATGAAAAAGTTTTTTGTTGCACTTGTCACCCTCACCATACTGTTGGGAAGCGGAGTATTTGCTCAAATTGTAGATGATCAGCCTCTTGACCAGGTGTATGTTAACAAAGATGGTGAAAATTTAAAGCCGGCACCTTTACCTACCGTTCGTAAGGCAGATGTAATGTGGTCGAAAAGAATTTGGCGTGAAATTGACTTTCGTCAAAAATTCAACCAAAAATTATATTACCCCATCGAAACGCAACAAAATTGGAAGTCGTTTACCGTTACCATTTTAGATGCTGTTAAAGAGGGAGAAATTACTGCTTACGATATCAATAATACCGATGAGCTTTTAATCCCGATTACTTACAACGAAATTGTGGGACGCCAGGTTGATACTACCTACACAACCATGCGCCGTCCTTATCCTCCGTACGATGAGTACGACACGGTTATTTATACAACCTTCGACCCGACCAAGATTATGCGTCTGCGAATTAAAGAAGACTGGTACTTTGACAAACAACGTTCGCAAATGATGGTGCGTATATTAGATATGTGCCCGGTGATTATTAAAGAGCGTAATGGCGAAGAAGGTACGGAGCCCCTCTTTTGGTTCTCTTATGCCGAAGCCCGGCCCGTGTTGGCAAACTCGTATGTTTTTAATACCGCTAACTCGGCCATGCGCCTTACATTCGATCAAGTATTTATTAAAAGGCTTTTTGATAGCTACATCTATAAAGAACAAAATGTATTCGATCGCCGTATTTCGCAGTACGCTACCGGCGTAGATGCCTTGATGGAGGCGAAAAGAATTCAGGAAAAGATGTTCAATTTTGAACAATTTCTTTGGGAATACTAATTGCCCGAAGCAAAAAATAAAAACTCTTCGTTCGCGAAGAGTTTTTTTTTGCTCCGGTTTTTTACCTTTGTGCAAAATGAATAATCTTCTCGAAACCAATATTACCTACTTAAAAGGAGTAGGACCCAAGCGGGCCGAACTGCTGAAGAAAGAGTTGAACATTGTTACTTACGACGATATGCTCAACTACTTTCCGTTTCGGTATGTAGATAAAAGCAGGTTTTATAAGGTGAGGGATATCACCACCGATACTACCTGGTTTCAGTTAAAGGGAAAAATTTCCGGCGTAACCCCTGTGGGCAATAAACGTACAAAATATATTACCGCTTCATTTACCGATGACACAGGCACCATTGGCCTGGTGTGGTTTAGAGGGTTGCAATGGGTGAAAAATCGCTTTCAACCGGGTAAAGAATATCTCATTTTTGGTAAGCCTTCGGTGTTTAAAGGACGTTTTAATTTTGTACACCCCGAGGTGGAAGATGTTGTGGAAGGCGAACCCCTGATACAAGGAAACCGGTTGGAGGGAATTTATCGTACCTCCGAAAAGATGAAAAATATGGGGCTCGGTACCCGTTCCATCGCCCGGTTGATGAAATTATTGCTGGCTCAGGTTCTCGAACTTATACCCGAAACACTTCCCGATTACCTCCTTAAACATTACAAGCTGCTGTCGGCTAAACAGGCTTTGATGAACATTCATTTTCCCGCATCACCAGAAATGATTAAGCAGGCAGAACTTCGATTAAAGTTTGAAGAGTTGCTTTTTGTGCAGTTACAAATGCTAACGGAGAAAATCAATATTCAACAAAAAGTTAAAGGTCATATCTTCAGCATCGTTGGCGATTTTTTTAACGAGTTTTATCATAAGCATCTTCCTTTTGAGTTAACCAAAGCCCAAAAACGGGTGATAAAAGAGATTCGTCTCGATATGAAATCGGGCAAACAGATGAACCGGCTTTTGCAAGGGGATGTGGGAAGCGGCAAAACCTTGGTGGCACTTATGACGGTACTCATTGCCATTGATAACGGATTCCAGGCAGCCATGATGGCTCCTACCGAGATTTTGGCTACTCAACATTTTCATTCGGTTACCACAATGCTTCGCGATATGGATGTGGAGGTAGGCCTGTTAACAGGTTCCACCAAAAAGGCACAGCGCAAGGTAATTCATGAGCGGTTGCGGGAAGGCAAGATGCAGCTGCTTATCGGTACGCATGCTTTAATTGAAGATGCCGTGACTTTTAAAAATCTTGGACTGGTTATTATCGATGAACAACATCGTTTTGGCGTGGCTCAACGTGCCCGTTTATGGAAAAAGAACAGTTCACCACCCCATGTGCTCGTGATGACGGCAACTCCTATACCGCGAACCTTGGCCATGACCGTGTACGGCAATCTGGATGTCTCCATTATTGATGAGTTGCCTCCCGGAAGGAAACCTGTTAAAACACTTCACTTTTTCGATAATAACCGGCTGAAAGTCATTGGCTTTATGCGCGATCAGATTAAAAGAGGCCGCCAGATATACGTGGTCTATCCGCTTATTAACGAATCGGAAACCCTCGATTTGAAAAACCTGATGGATGGATTTGAGCAAATCCAGCGCGACTTTCCTCTGCCCGATTATCAGGTGAGCGTGGTGCATGGCAGGCTTAAACCCGAAGATAAAGAGTACGAGATGAAACGTTTCGTGGAGGGTAAAACCGATATTATGATTTCCACCACCGTTATTGAGGTGGGAGTGGATGTCCCCAATGCTTCGGTAATGGTAATCGAAAATGCCGAGCGTTTTGGACTTTCGCAGTTGCATCAGTTGCGGGGTCGGGTAGGCCGCGGAACGGATCAATCCTATTGTGTTTTAATGTCGGGGCACAAACTCTCAAACGAGGGACGCAAACGGTTGGAAATAATGGTCAAAACCAACGATGGTTTTGAAATTGCCGAAGCCGATTTAAAGCTGCGCGGCCCGGGCGAAATGCAGGGAACACGCCAGTCGGGAATGCTCGAATTTAAAATTGTAAATCTTGCCAAAGACGGTATTCTGGTTGGGAAACCCCGCACTATAGCTGAAAAAATTCTTGACAAAGATGCCTCCCTCGAACTACCCGAAAACAAAAGACTAAAAACACAGCTCACAAAAATTTCAAAACATAAAGCCAACTGGAGCCGGATTTCGTAACAGTACAGTTGCCTGCTTTAATTTAGTCTTTAATTTAGCTCACGGTTTGCAACCGTGAGCCCTTGTAAACAAGAGTTTATAACAAAAACCACC
>CAZKGB010000017.1:0-16206 GCA_964551935.1 uncultured Lentimicrobiaceae bacterium
TTTCCCGCGGGATTGGGATAAACATTAACTGTTCCCGTTTTGTTGGCTTCGTGTTCTTGAGTGCTGACATAGCCTTTGGCGCCTACCACCGGTCGAATGAGCAAGGCTCCGTTAAAATTACTTGGATACCAGATATCGTCGATGGTATAATAAATCTTCTCTTTTTCATCGTTATTAGAGTCAAAACCAACGTTAAGGCTTCCTGCCTGATATTGCTCCCAGCCCACGTAAAAAGTACCGGTAACCACCAGCGGAGTGTCCAGCTGATAGTAAAAGAGCCGGTAAGGCCAGTCATCTGACCATTGTACTTTCATATTTTCCTGCGAATAGATTTCCTGGCCGGGTTGTCCGTTATTGTCGCGCCAAACCTTTAATTTAAAGTAATATTCGTTGGTGTTATTCTTGGTTCGATTAAAGTAAAACTGAATTCCCTGCAGCGTATCGGGCACATTTACCGTAAACTGATAGGCCAGGTTAGCACCGGCAGGCTCAAGGCCATACCCCATTTCCGGGGTGCCGTCGTCGTAAGCAAAATAGTTGTAAAAACCCTGATGAAATTTAATGGAATCAACAATAGAGTTGTTATTGGACGAATCGCTGATGTAGTGCGTAATCCAGTACGACATGGTATCCACATTATAATTCAATGCAAAATAGGAGACAACATCAGGACAAGCATGGGGTTTACAGTGGTCGCAATTTTGATATCCCCCCTCGTAAAAGGGTAACAGGTTACAACTTCCGCCATCGTACGAAAAACTATGGTTGCCATTTACCTCAACTGCTTTGTAGCTGTACTTTGTATTGTGCTCAACCTTATCCAGGTTAGTAATAAACACCTCTACGTTTCTTGCCTGCGAATTACTAATGTCAGCACGGTATTGCCGGTAAGGCATCGATTGATAATGTTTTAAAAATGAGGGTGCTCTTTCGGAAAACGAAAGCTTACGATAGGTGGTGTCGGCTGCCGAACGGTTGTAGTTTAAATAAACAAAATCTACATTCCATTGATCCATATTACTTCGCCACGAAGGAATATTGTTGTTGGCAATGCTGGCATAATTTAAAAACCGGAACTGAAATTCGCTGTAAAAATACTTAGGGTCGGTAATGGGTAGCATTACCTGTAGGAAGCTCTTTCCGTGAAGTTGCTGAAAATCGGAGAGGTGCGACCCTTCGGCTTCCCACACCGTTTGCCAGTTAATTTCAGGTACCATCACCGAGTCGGTTGCTACCTTAACCCAGTCGTTCCACACGAGTCTCGTGTAAGTAATAGTAAACACGTTGGGGTTGTATCCGGGAGGTGCCCATAACGTATCGCCCGGAAAAACCGTATCGCCCGGTGTCATCACGTAGAGGCCGTTTACCAAAACATCAATTGAATCCATGTGTGAAAATAGGGTGTCTCCCGTTCGGTAAGCCAGTTGTAACAATAAGGTATCCCAGGCTTCCGGGTCGTTTCCTCGTCCCTGCGGTTGATAATAAAAACTGAGATAAACCGAATCGGCCGGAGAAAGTTTACGGGCGATGGGTGAAAACAACGAATCGAGACGTATAGGGACAGAGGTCAGGTAATCGGCAATAAAATCAATCCAATTGGCATCATCGTACACTTTACCTTGTGCATCCAGCGCATCAAAAGTAGCTACGCCCAAGTTCGGCGGGCTATAGGCAAAATGCTGATTCACGTAAACAAAATTATCTTCCCATTTTTGCTGGTCAGGATAAACATTAGAGACTGAAAAGTCGTCGAAAAAGGGCAGCATCAAAGCAGGTTTGCTTTCAATTGTGTTTTTGTAGTTTTGGTTACTTTCGGCTCTTAATTGTCTGGCTTTTTGTGCCACCTCCTCGTTAATTTGAATTCCTGTAAGAAACTCCTGTGCCTGAAGCATACCGGCAGAAAGTAACAGCAGTGTTATAAAAAGATATCTAAATTTCATTGCTAAATGGGATTTTTCGTAGAAACCAATGAATCCTGTGAAATGGTATCGCCAAGAACTTCATGGATGTAGTTTTCAAAATCGAATGTTTTGTCAGAACGATACCAAATATTAATTACGGCACCAAGATCCAGTTTTTCATCACTTGCAAAAGGAGGTTCGGTTCGATACACTTTCGCATTGGCCATGTCGTCGTCCATGTACACTTCACTACCCCGGTTCAGCGAAGCATAATGCAGCTGACGCAAGGCCTCTTTCGGACTTTTCCCGATGATAAATGGCATGGGAACAAAAACTTTCATCTCGCCTTTACCCAGAACCAGGCTGACCAGTGTTCCGCGGTTCAATTCTGTTCCTGCTTCAACCGGCTCTTCATCCACCAGTTGATCGATAACGGCATTGCGTGCAAAATAATCGACATACTCCAGATGCCCGACCCTCAGTCCACTCAAATCGATTGAAACCAGTGCCTGACGCAACGAAAGATTTTTAAGATTTGGCATCATCACCTTTTCGGGCATGCTTGCCACTACTGTCAGGTAGAGATGCCTTCCCTGTTTTACTTTTGAACCCGCCACAGGATTTTGCATAAACACCGAGCCTCTGGGCTTTGCGTCGTCGTAAACAGAATCGATAACCTGAAAATCAAAATATTTATTAAAGCCTTCTTCGTTTAGCTGTTCCAAGGTTTTTCCGGTAAAGTCGGGTACCAGGTAAACATCGCCATGACGAGTGTAAATACTCAGCACTTTTAAGGAAATCCATAGCAGCGCAATGGTTAAAACAGTGGCAATAAGCAAATGTTTATAAAACTTTCTCTTCTTCAAGAAATAAAAAAAACCCATGTTTTAATACTTTAGCAAAAACAACATTTCAGCTATACCTGATAAACTTACTATCCCGAAAAATATTGTATTTCGGGGCACAAATGTAAGCATTTATAAGGTTATACGAAGGGTTTTGTTTCTATTATGAGATTAGTGATAATACAGGGGAAAAGATTAGTAACCCTGTTTTAAACGGCCGCTTCCATATAAAAAACGGCTTCTTTTTTCATATCTACATGCAAAAATGCGACCTTTGCCCACTATAAATACAACATCGTGATGGATAAAAAATTAGAAGCCTTTAAAAGGTTGCTCAACATAATGGATGATTTGCGAACCGGTTGTCCCTGGGATAGAGAACAAACCATGGAAAGTCTGCGCCATCTCACCATTGAAGAAGTTTACGAGCTGGCAGATGCTATCCTGGACAAAAACATGGAGGAGATAAAGGGTGAGCTTGGAGATTTAATGCTTCATCTCGTGTTTTACGCTAAGATTGGTTCGGAAAAAGAAGCTTTTGATATTACTGACGTATTAAATGCCATTTCGGACAAACTTGTTTTCAGACACCCTCATATCTACGGCGATGTAAAGGTTAACGGGGCCGAAGAGGTACTGAATAACTGGGAAAAACTTAAACTAAAAGAGGGTAAGAAATCGGTATTGGAAGGTGTTCCCAAATCGTTGCCCCCTTTGATAAAAGCTTACCGGATTCAGGAAAAGGTAAAAGGAGTGGGGTTTGAATGGAAGGAGCGCGAGCAGGTATGGGATAAAGTAATGGAGGAGTTGCAGGAGTTGAAATATGAAGTGGATACGAAGGCTTCTAAAGATAAAGTTGAAGATGAGCTGGGCGACCTGCTTTTTGCTCTTGTGAATTATGCACGCTACGTGGGCATTAACCCGGAAGATGCGCTGGAGCGAACCAATAAGAAATTTATCCGCCGTTTTCAGTTTATTGAAACGGAATCAGCCAAAGAGGGTAAAAAAATTGAAGAGATGACCTTGGAAGAGATGGATGTGTATTGGAACAAGGCGAAAGAGGGCGAGAGTTTGTCGTCTTGAGCGGAGTCGAAGGGTGACTAAAGTTTGGAGTACTTGGCGTGTGGGATGCCATTTACCTTGTCTTTGCAACCCGATTGCATAAAATCTTATGGTACCTTTGTAACATTAATGTTAATGTTATGAGTCATAATCATCATCACCACAATCATCAGGTTTCGGGAAAAAAGATGGCGATTGCTATTTTTCTAAACCTGCTCATTACAGCCGGACAGATTGTTGGCGGGTTACTTTCCGGCAGTATGGCGCTGCTTACCGACGCACTTCACAATTTTAGCGATGTAGTGTCGCTGTTACTGAGCTATATAACCAATCGTATTGCCAAACGTAAATCAACACACAAACAGACTTTTGGTTTTAAACGGGCCGAAATTCTTTCGGCATTTGTCAATGCGGCAGCACTGATTGGTATTGCCGTTTTTTTAATGGTGGAAGCGGCACAGCGTTTTTTCCATCCACAGGTAATTCAATCGGATATGGTTATCTGGTTTGCCCTGGGAAGTATTGTCATCAATTTTATCAGCGTAATGATGTTGCAAAAGGATGCCAAAAAGAGCATGAACATCAAATCGGCTTATCTCCATTTATTAACGGATGTAATGACTTCGGTGGCTGTGCTTACGGGTGGTTTGCTGATGAAATACTATGCCGTGTTTTGGGTTGACGCCGCGCTTTCAATCGCTATTGCGCTCTATCTGATACTGTCCGGTTATAAACTATTGGCAGCAACTATAAAAATATTGATGCAGTTTACCCCTTCGGGAATCGATATCGGCAAAATAAACAACAGTATAACGCAGATAGATAACATAAAAAATCTGCATCATGTACACATTTGGCAGCTGGATGAAAAGATAAACCTGTTTGAAGCGCACATCGACCTGAACAAAGACATCAGTATAACAGATTTCCAGAAAATTCTTTCACAAATAGAAACTATTCTTCACGGTGAAGGGATTTATCATTTTAACATTCAACCCGAGTACAGTAGAGATGATGACAAGCATATTATTGTACAGCACATCAAATAAGCAATCTTACCAGTCACGTTGATGTTTAATCACCTTGTCGATACGCAAAAAATTATTCCAGTACCTCTCTTTATTCATTTCCGACCAATGGATGTACCCGTATTGATACTGATAAATTTGAATCATGTTTACAAGTATCAGAATAATGATAAGCATCCTTAACTGCTTGAGCTGTTTTGTTTTTGACAACCACAGCGCCAGCGGAATAAAAAAGAAGGTTAAATACTCCACCATCACCCTCGATGAATAACTTCCACCGTAAAACCACATCCACCAACTCGACAAAACATAAATTACCAAAAACAGAAATCCCGCCCAGGTAAAAAAGACAAACCGGTTACTTTTCCACCAAAACCATGAACCTAACAGGGCTAAAAAAGCCAGTGGTGTATAAACAAAAAAACCTTTTTTATACGAGAAGAGGAAATCAATCAAGTGAGGGTTTAGCAAATCAAGTTTTTCCCCGCCGTAGGAGTAAACCAAAAAATTTCCTGTTTCAATTTTGTAAATGACTAACTGAACAAAAACGATTGCTAAAAAAGCCGATACACCCAAAATCAAAACCATCGGACTACTAAACAGCGCGACAATGCGCTTTTTCAAAACGGAATAGTTGCCACTTAAAAATGGCATGCTTAGCACAACCATTACGTTAACAGGCCTTATTAAAGTAATAATTCCCAGCGCTATCATGGCAAGAAAAAAATGCTTTTTAGAGCCTCTTTTAAAAAACAATAGCCCTTGATATATAAACAGGTTAACAAAAGAGAAAGAAAACACGTGCGACATGGCCGGTTCGTTAACCGTGTAATGATACAGGTTGGTTCCAAATAAAAGCGACAAAACAAGAAAGGCCGAAAACCTATCCGGAATATCATACAATTGAAGAATTTTCCAAAACAGGAACAGTCCCAACAAGCCATAAAACAGTGCTCCGATATGAAAAAAAACCAAATACCACCTCGAATAGCCATTAACCGCACCATTTGTTAAAACCGTTATAATATGGCCTGCAAAATAAAATGGCAACTGAACAAAAGCCACCCCTGCAAAATACTTGTTAACAGTGCGGCCCTCTGTTTTTCGCCGGTAATCATACTTTAAGTTGGCATTTTTGTTAATCTTTTGAACTTTATCAAAAAATCCGAACGATAAATCGTGATAAACAACCACCGCGGGAAGATAGGCATAGTATCCGGGACCGTCAGAGGCCAAAAGTTTGTACCATCGTTCGCTTCCCCAAAACCTGTTTGAGCTCACCCAAAAAAGCACAACGGCCGAAAACACGAAGGCCGAAATAACACTATATTTTTTAATTAGCTTAATCATGTAAAGAATTTTGATAAAAGTAAAAAAAAACTAATACCGGCTTCCGACACAAAACCGTTACCACAAATAATTTTCAGTAAATAAAATTTAACTTTGTCGGCAAACCCGACAATTCCTGCTCATGGATATTTCAGCTCTCCGGAAAAAGCATACATCGCTGTTTGGCAATAGCGGAAATAAAATAGTCGTTCGCTCTCCCGGACGCATCAACCTCATTGGTGAGCATACCGACTACAACGACGGATTTGTTTTTCCGGCATCCATTAACAAGTCTATCTGGTTTGTTGCTTCACGAAACCATAAGAAACTGTTTCGATTTTTTGCCATCGACTTTGACGAATATTTTGAGATACCCGTGGCCGAATTATCAAAAAGTGAGGTTGCCTGGGCAAATTACCTGCTGGGAGTTGCAGCGCAGTTTGTAACAAAAGGACATTCGTTAAGCGGGGTGGATGTTGTTTTTGGCGGTGATATTCCGGTAGGGGCGGGGTTGTCCTCTTCTGCGGCTGTTGAAACCGGTTTTGCCCTGGCGCTCAATCAACTATTCGGGTTTAACGAAACAAAGCTCGAAATGGTAAAGATGGCTCAAAAAGCGGAACATGAGTTTGCCGGGGTGATGTGCGGTATTATGGATCAGTTTGCCGTAGTTTTTGGTCAGCAAAACAGAGCCCTCAAGCTTGATTGCCGAACGCTGGACTACGAATATGCTGACATTCATCTTGAAGGGTTTAAAATGATTCTGGTTGATACCAAAGTAAAACACGCGTTGGCATCATCGGCCTACAACCAGAGGAGAGTGGAGTGCGAAACAGGAGTTTCCATTCTTAAAAAAGAAAACCCCGAAATCAAGGCTCTGCGAGATGTCAGTATGGAAATGTTGCGTAAATACCAACACGAAATGAGCGAAACTGTGTATCGTCGTTGTAGTTACGTTGTTAGAGAAAACAGCCGCGTACTGGAAGCTTTTTCGGCCCTGAACAGTGGCAATCTCAAGCAGTTTGGCGAGTTGATGTTTAAAACTCATGAAGGATTGCGCGATGATTACGAGGTTAGCTGTAACGAGCTTGACACCCTTTTTAACTTTGCGCGAAACTTTGATGGCGTTATTGGTTCACGGATGATGGGTGGCGGTTTTGGTGGCTGCACCCTTAATTTGGTTGAAAGCGATAAAGTTGAACGGTTTAAAAGCGAAATTTCAAACTACTATCAAAAAACAACCGGGGAAGTACCCGGCATTTACGAGGTGGAGGTTACAGATGGGACGAAGGTAATATGAGAGTGGGTTAATATTAAGTGGGAGTATTTTGAAACGTTGAAAACAGATTCCTGTATCCAAAGGATTTGTTCAAAAATGGTTTTCAACTGAAAAGAGAGGGCTTTGGAATTAAACATCTCATTAATTACAACAACTCGTTGGCCAGGTTTGCCAATTCGGAACGCTCTCCCTTTTCCAGTTGAATGTGGGCATAGATTCCCTGATGGTTTATCCGGTCGATTAACACCGAAAGTCCGTTGGATTGCGAATCGAGGTAGGGGGTGTCAATTTGATAAATATCACCGGTAAAAACAATTTTGGTGTTTTCGCCTGCTCGGGTAATGATGGTCTTTACCTCGTGAGGGGTAAGATTTTGAGCTTCGTCAACAATAAAAAAGATGTTGGAGATGCTTCGTCCCCGGATGTACGTTAGCGCCGTAATGAGCAGTTTTTCACTTTCTATGGCATCGCTAATTCGCTTATATTCTCTATCTTGTTCACCAAACTGATTTTGGATAAATTTTAAGTTATCCCAAAGCGGTTCCATGTACGGGTTTATTTTAGAAGTAATGTCGCCCGGCAGATAGCCGATATCTTTATTACTTAATGGAACGATGGGTCGCGAAAGATAAATTTGTTTGAAATTCCGGCGCTGTTCCCAGGCACCGGCCAAAGCCAACAACGTTTTACCTGTTCCCGCCACCCCTTGCAGCGTTACCAGTTTTACTTCGGGGTTTAGCAAGGCATGAAGCGCAAAAACCTGTTCGGCATTGCGAGGCATGATTCTGGAAACCGGCTGCTTGCTTACCCGTTCTATCCGCTCGGTGATGGGATTATAAAAGGCCAAAGCCGATGCGTTTTCACTTTTTAAAATAAAGTAATGGTTAGGATTTGGCTTTTCAATGTTCAATTCGTCTGTCGAACAAAAGCCCTCGGTATAAAGCTTGTCGATGACCGCTGATTTAACCCCTTCCAGCCGACTCTTACCCGTATAAAGCTCATCAATGTTCTGAATTTTTCCGGTTTCAAAATCTTCGGCATTAAGGTTGAGTGCTTTTGCTTTAAGACGCAGGTTAATGTCCTTGGTAACTAAAATAACTTTTTTGTCGGGGTGATCTTCTTTTAACTTGAGTGCCGCGTTCAAAATGCGATGATCCGGCTTGTTGTCGCCAAAAACTTTACGAGCATCCTTTTTGCTTTTCTCGTTCATCACTACCCTAAACCGTCCTTTATCGGGTCCGTTAATCCTGCGCCAATTGGTCATGGCAGTTTTGCCTGAAATTTTATCCATATATCGGATAAACTCGCGCGCCTCGAAGTTTTTGGTGTCATTACCTTTTTTAAAGTTGTCGAGCTCTTCGAGCACCGTAATGGGAATGGCCACATCATTTTCTTCGAAGCTTAATAAAGCATTATGATTATACAGAATGACGGAAGTGTCCAATACAAATATTTTTTCTGCTTTGCCGGATTGTTTTGCTGCCATAATATTTTTTGGTTGTTTTGTTAAAAATAGGCAGATATACAGCAGTATTAAGGCCGGTTAACAGTTTGTTATTAACCATTGGTTGGGGAAAAGTTTGATGTAAAAAGTAAATTCTTATTGATTATGAATGGAACCCCTTACCAATAATATCTTCGATAGAGAATGACTCAAATCCAAATACCTCCCCAACCATTGCCCGATAAACCAAGTTGGTTGTTATAGCCCAGGATGAAGTTTTGATATTTTTGGTGTTATTTAGTGTTTGCATAAACTTACGGTAAACTGTTTTTTTATCGTACAGTTCCAGCCACACCTCTTTCATGGTGTTTTTAAGGGTATCTGCATCCATTTGTGCCGGTTTCATTACCACATCTTCGATGCTGTAATATTGCCAGTCTTTGGGATAATCATTTTTAATAATCCTTTTTTGTTCTTCAAACTCCCGATACATTTTAGTACCCGGCAAAGGGGTTAATATTCCCGTTTGATAACTATCGATGGGCTGATTGATAATGTATTGTTTACGATTATGAAGCGATTCCACGGTATCGCTGTCAAGGCCAAAAATAAACGAACCTAACACCGACATACCATATTTGTGGATTTTGTTAAATGCTTCGGTATATTTATCAAATCCCATTCGGGTATTGAGTTTTTTATTGGTATCCCGAAGGCCTTCAACGGTTTCGGCTTCAATACCGATAAAGATCATTCGGCAACCACTTTTAGCAAACAGATCGAGAATCTCTTCGTCATCTGCCACGTTTAACGAGCATTGTGTCCACCACTCTTTATTAACCTTCCTGTCGATCATGCCTTGCAATATTGCCTTTACATGCTTTTTCGATTTTTTAGAGTAGCCCACCAGATTATCGTCGATAAAAAATATTCTGTCGGTTGTAACCATCTCTATTTCATCAAGCACGTCTTCTACCGGTCGCATCCTGTAAGATGATCCGTTAAAAGCCGTTACTGAACAAAAGCTGCAATTAAAAGGACACCCTCTCGTGGTTTGAATGCTGTCGATGGTATAACTTTTATGAAACAGATCGTGCCGTGCAAAGGGCATTTTATCCATCGGCAGGCGCTCGCCGTAATAAAATGGTTTTAGCCGGCCTTTTTCAAAATCGCTGATAACGTTTTTCCAATAACTTTCGGCTTCGCCAACACCAACCACATCAACATACTGAATGGCCTCTTTGGGAACCATGCTGGCATGAATACCACCCATCACTACCGGAATATTCGCCTTTTTATATACCGCTGCTATTTCGTAAGCACGGTAAGCCGAGGAGGTAAAAGATGTTAACGCCACCAGGTCAGCTTCAATAAGCTCATTAAAGGTGTCAAAGTTTTCGTCAAATATCTCGATATCCCAGTTGTCGGGTGTTAAGGCTGCCAAAATGCCCAATGACAGGGGCGGGTACATGGCATCAATTTTTAAAGTAAACCCTTTACGTAAAGAGGATACCGGATTTATCAATAAGAGCTTTTTTTTTGACATTTTTGTATTACTGTGGTTGTGGAATGGTTTCTCTGACCATACTAAGGAAAGCGCTAACATCAAAAAAGCGGTTGGTTCCCTCAAAAATGGTATTTCCATAACTGGAGTTAGTAACCAAAGCCCAAAAGGCTGCGTTGGGGTCTTTGGTTTCTTGCAAAGTCATTTTGAATTTATTCAAGATGGTTCGTTTACTAAACAAACGACTCCACTCCCTAAAAAGCACATCGTTAAGCTCTTCGTGGGTCATGGTAATGGGGTCAATCACATTTTCAAAAAATCGCATTCGTTGCCAGTCTTCCGGGAAATTTTTATAGTGAATTCTGTCTTCTTCAACAAATTTACGATAGGTTCCGGTTCCGGGGAAGGGGGTTAAAACGGAAGTTTGATACGCATCTACTTTGGAGTTAATAATAAAATCAACCCGTTTTTTTAGATCTTCAGGGGTATCGGTATCCAATGCGAAAATAAAAGTACCCAGAACGGCAATTCCATATTCATGGATTTTAGAAAAGATTTCATCGTAGTGGCCAAAACCAATTTTTTGATTTAAATCCTTATTGGTTTCTTGAAGCCCTTCAAGTTTTTCTGTTTCAATACCCATTAAAATTAACTTGCATCCGGTATCGTGTGCAAGTTGCAACATCTCTTCGTTTTCGGCAAAGTTAATCGATGCCTGGCTAAACCACTCGCGTTTGTAACCGCGCTCTTTCATTCCTTTAAGAAGTTCGATGGTGCGATTCATCGATTTTTTACTGTATCCTACAATGTTATCATCAACAAAAAAGAGAAATTCTCTATCCAGTGTCATTTCAATTTCATCAAGAATATCTTTAACCGGACGTTGTCTGTAAACCGTACCGTTAAATGCGTGTACCGTGCAAAAGTCGCATCGCCACGGACATCCTCGTGTAGTTTGGATGGAGGCATTTTTATATTTAGGATGAAAAAGATCGTGGCGGGCAGGAACCAGTTGTTTGGCAGGAAGCCTCACCCCATCATAAACCCGTTTCATCTGTCCTTTTTCGTAATCGGCTATCACTGTGGGCCAAATACTCTCAGCTTCTCCTTTGACTACCGTATCAACATAATTAAGAGCCTCATCTGTCATCATGGTAACGTGCACACCTCCCATTACCGTAGGTACGCCGTTGTCGCGATACTGTTTTGCAATACCGTACGCACGGTAAACATTGCTTGTAAATGCAGTTAATCCAACCAAATCGGCCTCTTTGTATTCAAAGTCGTCAAAATTCTCATCTAAAATTTCTATCTCCCAATCGTCGGGAGTAAGCCTGGCTATAATACCCAATCCTAAGGGTGGAAAATTTGAAAACTCTTGTTTTAACAATCCTCCTTTTAAGTAGTTTCGAGGATTAATTAACAGTAATTTTTTTGCCATACAATTTTTTTTAATCTTGCTTTAGGTCCAATTACTCATTGTCATTAAACAGGAGCAATTTAATTACCATTCACCAAAAATAGTAAAATATGCAGACTAATAGCATCTATATCAAAAACAGGATATTGCATATTGTTTCAACGATTTAATTATAAGGAATATAAATTGCAATTAAAAATAATTAGTTTTGCATACTTAAATTACATGAAGCGTATGAAGCAAATTACCATTGAAGATTTTATTCAAAAAATTGAAGCCGAGTTTCCTGATATGCCCCAGGGGAAGCTGACACCTGAGACAAATTTCAGAGATAGTATGGACTGGGATTCGGTTAATGCCCTGATGTTTGTTGTGCTGGTAAACATTGAGTACGATGTTACGCTGATTGCCGATGAGTTTATCAATGCCAATACTATTCAGGATGTCTTTAACGTGGTAAAGAGAAAGGTTGAAGAAAAAGAGGCTGCCATAGTTAAAGGCGATTTAAAACCTGATCTCACGGAAGAGGAAAGCAGAGCAGCTTTTGGTGCTCTTAAAGAGAAGGTTGCAAAAAAAGAAGAATAGAATTAACCCTGTTGTTTTTAATATGATTGAATACTCCATAGTTGTCCCGGTGTTTAACAGCGAGTTTACTTTACGAAAACTCTACGACCGGACTATGGATTTTTTTCAATCGATTGATAAAACTTTTGAGTTTGTTTTTGTGGATGACGGAAGCATGGACAACAGTTGGGAGGTGCTTAAATCTATCAAGCTGTTAAATCCAAAGGGGGTTACGATAATTCGGTTTATTAAAAACTACGGTCAGCAAAATGCTACCTTCTGCGGAATGGAACATGCCAAAGGAAAGTTTATCATCACTATTGATGACGACCTGCAACAACCGCCTGAGGAAATCGGTAAGTTAATTGCTAAACAAAAAGAGAACGACAGCGATTTAATATATGGTGTTTATAAAAAGAAACAACATTCGTTACTTCGTAATTTAGGCAGTAAAATAGTGAGGAAAACAGGCGGTAAACTACTTGACAGACCTGATACTATTTCTTCGTTCAGGCTCATAAAAAGCCGGGTGGTTAAAAAAATTTTACCACACACTCATAATATTATTTTTATTGATGAGCTGTTGTGGTGGTATACAGGTGCACTGAACTATGCCTGGGTTGATCATCAAAAACGAACTGTGAATAAATCGGGTTATACCTATGGAAAGCTATGGCGTTTTTTGGTTGAGTTAATTCTGTCGTACACCAACTTCCCGCTGAAATTTATGGTTTACGGCGGTTTGTTTTCATCCATTCTGTTTTTAATTATCGTGGCCTATTACGTGGCTGCTAAAATTTTTTACGATGTTCCGCTGGGGTACACCTCCATAATAGTGGGTATTATGCTTTCCACGAGTTTAATATTGTTTAGTCTGGGTGTTATTGGCGAATATATCAGCAGGCTTTATCAATCACAAAATAAAAAACCACCCTATATTATTAGCGAAAAAGATGAAGATTGAGATTAACGGATTAGTTGCCGAGCGATTAAAGGAGAAAGATATTGAGCTGATTAGACAGTGGAGGAATTCGGATACCATCCGGAAAAATATGCTTTATCAAGAGATTATTACACCGGAAAAGCAGTTAAAGTGGTTTCACAGCATCAACAATTTCAACAATTTTTATTTTATTGTTGAGTACAAAGGCCGAAAAGTGGGGCTGGTTAATATTAAAGATGTTGACTGGGAGAAGCGTTCGGGTGAAGCCGGTATTTTTATGCATGAAAAAGAGTTGTCGGCATTGCTTGTTCCTATTGTTGGTACGGTGGCCATCAACGAAATGGTTAGCAAAGTTTTTGGTTTACAAAAACTTTATGCCAAGATACGTAAAGATAACAAAGCCATGCGTCGTCTTAATTCGTTGTTTGGCTACAAAAAGGTTGAAAGTGTTGACACAAGCGATAAAGAGTATGACCTTTATGTTGCTTTACCGGGGTCGAAAAACAGCTATTCACAAAAATGGATTAAGCTAATAAGTTCCATGGGATTTGAAACAGGCAAAACAAGAATCATATTGGAGCCTGAAGATTACAAAAACGATTTTGGCAAAAAGATGGAACAACAAATAGAAAGCAGCGAAATCAAATTTGAACCGGAAATGGTTGGTGATAATAAGGTTTACACACGGATTAAAGGCTAATTATCTGAAACTGTGAGCAAAGCTTAATCGAGCCCGGGTTAATAATACACTTCTGTTTTTATTCCGGCCTCATTTACTCTTTTAGCAATGGCATCCATTTTTTCTGCCGGAATTTTTTCTAAGTCTTTTGCGGGAGTGTCACGATCGATAGGATAAATCATCACATACTCAGGGTTAACTTTTTTAACAATTTCGAGCCATTCTGAAAGCTCTTCTTCTGAAGTATTATCAATACGCTCTCCCTTATAGGTTCCTTTTATAAACAGCGTTTGAATAATCAACTTTCCCTCAAATGATAATAGCTTATCAACAATTTGGCTTAAAGAAAGTTTGCCCAACGGCTGGTTAATCCTCTGAAACATTTCGTTGGTACCTGCATCCAGTTTTTGAATATTTTTGTCAACTTTTGTTAACGCCTCCTTCACTCTTTGTTTGTGCAACTGACTGGCATTTGATAATACGCTGATTTTAGCTTTTGGAGCATACTGGTTGCGCGCTTCGATGGTGTCGTCAATTATTGCAGAGAAATCGGGATGTATGGTTGGTTCGCCATTTCCGGCAAAGGTTATTGCATCGGGTTCGTTTTCGGTTCCTTGCAAGTCTTTTAGTTTTGCCGCCAGTTTTTGTTTAATTTCATCACGTTTGGGCAAGACAATATTGTTCCCTTTGATATCAGTCCAGCCACACTCGCAGTAAATACAATTAAAAGTGCAATATTTATTGTTGGTAGGCAAGAGGTTAATGCCCAGCGAAATGCCCAGCCTTCTGCTCTTTACCGGTCCAAATATTAATTCGTTGAATAAAAAAGTTGCCATAAAAAATATTTTAGCGAAAATAGGATTAATTTTGAGCCTGATTACTTATGAATAGTTTAAAAAACATTAAAAAGCCCCTTGCAAGGCACCTTAACGAATATAACAAGGTTTTCAAATCGGCCGTAAAATCCAACACTGCCCTGCTGGATATTATTATGCAATACATCCTTAAAAGCAAGGGCAAACAAATGCGGCCTGTTATTGTGATGTATAGTGCAGGCCTTACCGGCGAAATAAACCCGTCAACGTACAGAGCGGCAACTCTTGTGGAGTTACTTCATACAGCCACCCTGGTTCACGATGATGTTGTTGACGATTCGTACCAACGCAGAAACCGGTTTTCGATAAATGCCATTTGGAGAAACAAGGTAGCCGTGTTAGCCGGTGATTTTTTACTCTCAAGGGGAATGCTGCTGGCGGTAGAAAACGGTGATTTCAAAATGTTGAAAATTGTTTCAAATGCTGTTAAAGAGATGAGTGAAGGAGAACTGTTGCAAATTGAAAAAGCCCGGAAACTGGATATCAACGAAGATATTTATTTCGACATTATCCGGCGTAAAACAGCTTCCCTTTTGGCCTCATGTTTTGCTGTTGGTGCCGCTTCAACCGGTGCAAATCAAGAGGATATATCAAAAATGCACAAAATCGGCGAAAACCTTGGGATGGCCTTTCAAATTAAAGATGATTTACTTGATTTTGGTGAGGGAGCCGACATTGGTAAGCCAACCGGTATTGATATCAAAGAGAAAAAAATGACGCTACCGCTAATTTATCTGCTTAACAAGGCGAACAATAAACAAAAAAAGCAATACATCAACATTGTTAAAAACCATAGTGATGATAAACAAAAAGTAAATTGGCTTGTCGACAGGGTGAAACAATCGGGTGGCATGGAGTACACCATTAAAAAAATGAAAGAATTTGAAAACGAAGCCCTGGCATTACTGGATACTTTTCAGGAAAATGAATCACGTGATATGCTAAAAGAAATCATCCGTTTTACAATTGACAGAAAAAAGTAGACCGCATGATTATTCAATTATTATAAAAATAGAGACAATCGGTCAGGCAAAGCCTTATAATTTAAAAACCTTATTATCTTTGTAACCTGCAAATCACCGTTAAACATTAAAATTATGGGACTCTTTTCTTTTAGAAAATCGGACAAAAAAGCAAAACTCACCAAAACAACCTCAAAAAACTCGGCATTTTACAACCGGGAGAACCATATTGTAAGTATGGATAACTTTATTGATACTATTTTTCATGAACCGGAAGAGGGCACTGAGTTTAGAAATTCGGAAAAAAAGCTTGTCTTTGGCAAAATTCCTATTGATGAGATTACCGAAGAAAGGTTGTTTGATGTAATGGATAA
>CAZKGB010000018.1:0-13325 GCA_964551935.1 uncultured Lentimicrobiaceae bacterium
CGCCAATTAATAGCGTATTACCGGCAGCTCAGGTTAATAACAGCCTGCAAAAACTATTATTTTATTATCTCCACACTTCGTTTAACAAATTCGCTGAGTTCTTTTCCTTTTAACAGGTTTTTCGAGAGGCGTGCCAAATCGTACAACTGTTTAATAACGGCATCCTTCTCGCTCTCCTCTTTTTCTTCGGCAAGTTTTGTTACCAAAGGATGGTTGGCATTTACCACCAAACTGTAAGTATCGGGCAACCCGCCAAGACCCATCATGCCGCTGCCGCCGATGGCTTCCATATCCTTCATACGACGCATGAACTCATTTTGTGTAATAAGAACGGGGGCATCCGTTTCGCTCAGGTCTTCAAACGAAACCTCAAATTGTTTACTGTCAACGTTGCGCTCAAAATCCTTTTTCAAAGCCTCTTTTTGTTTTTCATCAAGCTTGGAAGGCATCTTATCTTCCTTATTGATAAGCTTGTCGATGGTGTCGGCATCCACACGGGCAAAACGCGATTTCTCAAACTTTTGCTCCAGCGTGTTGATGAAATGGCTGTCCAGTACCCCGTCCATCAGCAACACGTCGTAACCACGCTCTTTGGCTGCTTCAATGTACGAAAACTGTTCTTCAGCATGGTTGGCATAGAGATAGATCAGCGTATCATCTTTGTCTTTCTGAAGATTCTCGATATGCTCTTTATACTCGTCAAAGGTGAAGTATTTTCCCTCGGTATTTTTCAGCAATGCAAATTTGACAGCTTTGTCCCAGAATTTGGTTTCCGAAATCATTCCGTACTCGATAAACGTTTTGATGTCGTCCCATTTCTGTTCAAATTTTTCACGATCTTTGTTGAAAATCTCCAACAGTTTATCGGCTACCTTACGGGTGATGTAACTGGAAATCTTTTTCACACTGGCATCGCTTTGCAGATAAGAACGGCTCACGTTAAGCGGAATATCGGGTGAATCGATAACACCATGCAACAACGTTAAAAAGTCAGGAACAATACCTTCAACCGAATCGGTTATAAATACCTGGTTGCTGTAGAGCTGAATTTTATTCTTCTGTAACTCAATCTCGTTTTTCACTTTCGGAAAGTAAAGAATCCCCGTCAGGTTAAAAGGATAGTCAACGTTAAGATGAATATGGAACAGCGGTTCCTCAAACGACATGGGATAGAGCTCGCGATAGAAGTTGTTGTAGTCTTCATCGGTTAGTTCAGTAGGATTCTTTTTCCAGATAGGATGGGTATTGTTAATAATCTTAGGTTTTTTCACCTTCCTGGTTTTGGGTTTTCCATCCTTATCGGTTTCCCCTTCAATCTCCTCTTCAACTTCTTCCTCTCCAAATTGAATGGGAACCGGAAGGAATTTGCTGTATTTATTCAGCAACTCCGCAATTTTATACTCTTCCAGGAACTCTTTGTTTTCTTCATCAATATGAAGAATGATTTCTGTTCCGTGCTCCTTTTTATTGCCCTCGGTGATGGTGTACTCGGGGCTTCCGTCGCACTCCCAGTGAACCGCTTTGGTACCGGGACCTTTTTTATAGGTTTTCGTATTAATTTCAACTTTTTCCGAAACCATGAAAGCCGAATAAAATCCAAGTCCGAAATGACCGATAATGGATTTCTGATCCTCTTCCGAAATATTCTTAAATTTTTCCAAAAACTCTTCGGCCGACGAAAAAGCAATCTGTGTAATGTACTTTTCAACTTCATCGGCTGTCATCCCGATTCCGCGGTCGATTACCTTTAACGTCTTTTTCTTCTTGTCAACCTCTATCTTGATGGTAAGGTCTCCGAGTTCCTCTTTGTATTGCCCGATAGATGCCAATGCCGACAATTTCCGCGTTGCATCCACAGCATTGGAAACTAATTCTCTAAGAAATATTTCATGATCGGAATAAAGAAATTTTTTGATGATTGGAAATATGTTTTCCGTTGTTACGCCAATTTTTCCCTGTCTTTTTTCCATTTTTGATACTTTTTATTTGTTTGCAGCCAATGGGCAAAACCTGTGCCAATGGAGAGGGGGTGACAAAATGTCTTTTGAATAATGTTTGACAGTTGATTCATTCAACGCCATCACTTGCTCTTTCTTGCTTACTAAATTCCAATAAAAAATTAATCCGTTTTCATTTATCTCACCAAATAATAATACTTTAGTCAATCGAATATTAACCGCCCTTTCCCATGAAAAAAATTATCCTTTACTTATTGGCAGTTGCCTTTTTAGCCGGATGTCAATCAAAAAAAGAAAACGCCCTTTGGTTGCTCTCCGCTCCTGCCGGTTCACTACCTGTCCATATTGATAAAAATGGCAAAACGGTTATCCCCAACGGGCGATTTATCACCCCGGCAGGTAACTCTGTTGTTACGGCTCCCCACCCTTACGGTTTGGTGGTTAGCAACGATGGCAACGTGGCGGTAACCGCTAACTCCGGCATCAGCCCTCTGTCCATCACCATCATCAAAAATCTGCAGTCGGCCTCTCCCGAAGTTATTCAAATTCCCCCGGGTCCATTCACTGACAAAGGGGTATTGGAATCTGTGTTTATGGGATTGGCCATTTCGCCCGACAATCAAACTGTTTACGTGGCGGGTGGGCAAGCCAACAAAATTTACCTTTTCGATCTTAACACCGGCGAATCCAAAGGAACCATTGGCTGCGCTTTTGTTTCCGATAGCGCCGATTACTCCGATGGTTACATTGGCGATTTAGTCCTTTCAAAAGACGGAAGAACACTTTACGCCGTTGACCAAACAGGATTTAGAATGGTCATCGTTAACACGGAAAGCAAAAAGCTTACTCATTCCGTTCCCGTGGGCAGATATCCTTTCGGGATTCAGCTTTCGCCCGACGGCCAAAAAGCCTATGTAGCCAACGTGGGGATGTTCCAATATGGCTGGATAAAGTCAACCGGCGACAGTGCCAAAATAAAGCCCATCGACTTTCCCGCTTTCGCCTATCAATCAAAAGAGATGAAAGAGGGAATCCATAACGACACCATCGACATTCCGGGTTTGGGAGATCCCAATGCCATTGAGGCTTTTTCGGTTTTTACGGTTGACCTGTCAGATGCCAATCACCCGAAAGTAGTTACCAAAATTAAAACGGGGCATCTTGTGGGAGCTAAAGTAGAAGGCATTCCTGCCGTGGGAGGCTCCAGTCCCAACTCGCTGGCAGCCACCGACAAGTATGTTTTTGTAAGCAATGGAAATAACGACAATATCTCGGTCATCTCTACCGAAAAGGATACCATTGTCAAAACAATTTTCCTTAAACCCGACGACAGGCTAAAACATTTCAGAGGTGTGATTCCGTTTGGGCTGGCACTGAGTCCCGATCAAAAGAGGCTGTATGTTGCCGAATCGGGCATCAACGCCGTGGCGGTGATTAGTATTCCTGAATTTAAAGTTCTCGGACATATTCCCACCGGATGGTTTCCCTCAAAACTACAGGTTACCAACGATGGAAAAAAGCTGATAGTTGCCAATGCCAAAGGGTATGGCAGCGGTCCCAATGGCGGGAAACAGTTCCACTTAGGATCTGAAGGGAGCTACATCGGTGCTTTGATGAAAGGAACCGTGGAAGTTGTTGATATTCCCTCCGACAGCCAACTGAGGATAATGACTCAACAGGTGCTGGCCAACAATTTCAAATTTACGAGAGCAACCGATTCACTGAAAAAACTTCGCGAAAACAATCCTGTCCCTCTCTATCCCGGTTCAGCTATAAGTCCCATCAAACACATTGTGTTTATATCCAAAGAAAACCGCACGTACGATGAAATTTTAGGACAACTTAATAACGCTGACGGCGACCCCGGTCTTGCCCGCTACGGCCAAAATTCAAGTTTTTACAACCATGAAAAAACCGATTCGGTAATCAACACCACAGTGATGCCTAACCACATCAACCTGGCGTCGAGGTTTGCTTTTTCCGACAACTTTTTTGTGGATTCCGATGTTTCAGCCGATGGCCACCGCTGGCTGGTCAACACCTATCCCAACGAGTGGGTGGAAACCTGTACGCAGGCCAGTTACGGTAACAACAGAAATTTTAAAGAGGATTTAAAAACTCCCGGTAAATTTGCGATGAATGGTGCAGCAGGAGCCGTTTATCCTGAAGATTACAACGAGGCAGGTTCAATGTGGGATCATTTGGAACGCAACCATGTCGATTTTTACAACTTTGGATTCAGCATCATGTTTGAGCCGGCTTTATACAAACCCGAATACAAATACACGGGATTAAAGCACATCATCAACTATCCTGTTCCGCAGCCTCTATACAGCCGAACCTCTCACACCTACCCCACTTACAACACGGCCATCCCCGACCAGTTTCGGATCGATCAGTTTATTAAAGAGTTTAACGCAAAATGGATGTCGGGAACCGACACCCTGCCCGAAATCATCACCGTCATTATTCCCAACGACCACGGTGCCGACGACCGCCCCGAAGCAGGCTATCCTTTCCGCGAAAGTTACATGGCCGACAACGACCTGGCAGTAGGCCGAATCGTAGAATACCTGTCGCACACCCCTTATTGGAAAAACATGATGATCGTGATTACCGAAGATGATGCCCAAAACGGCGTGGACCATATAGATGCTCACCGAAGCATTTTAATGGTTATTTCACCCTGGGTGAAGCACCATTTTGTTAGTCATGTTCACTATAGTTTTGGCAGTATCTTTAAAACCTTTTGGAATATCATGGGGCTTCCCTATCTTAATCAATATGATGCCGGAGCCACCGATATGGCAAACTTTTTTACTTCACAACCCGACTATACTCCCTACGATGCCGTGCCCATCGATACCAACATTTTTAACCCTGTAAGAGCTTACGATCCGCTGGATGAACAGTTCGACTGGGAAGCCGTAAAACAATCACCCGAGATGGATAATGTTGACGATATGCTTCGCGACAGCAAAGAGCAGGATAGAGACAGAATGGAGAACAGGGAAAAGAAGTAAGGAACTCAGATTTAAGAATAGGGAATGATGATTTAAGAAGTAAGTGAGATTTGAGCAACATTACCTGACCGGAATAATACCTATTAATATTTCCGGTATAGTGGAAATAATAGTATTAATATTTCCAGTATATAAGATTTATTTCATACTTTTGTAGTATGAAAATAATTAATCGCCTTCTTTCAGAACAATTGAAACCTTTACTTTTTAAGGGAAAAGCACTAATTATTACAGGTGCGAGGCAGGTAGGCAAAACCACGCTGCTATCAGAGTTTTTGATTCAGTATGATTCAACACTTTGGCTTAATGCCGATGAGTATGTAACGCGAGAGCGGTTAACTAATCCAACGGTGAACAGCCTTAAGAATGTGGTTGGCAGCTATAAAATAGTTGTTATTGACGAAATTCAGCGTGTTAAAAATGCAGGACTCTTACTTAAACTATTTGTTGACAATTTTAAAAATGTTCAGTTTTTCGCAACAGGGTCTTCAGCACTGGGGATTTCCGATTCAATTTTTGAACCCTTAACAGGTAGGTTTTTCCTGTTTCATTTATATCCGTTTGCGCTTGCAGAACTGTATCCATCTTTATCCCCTTTTGAAGTGGAGAAGGAACTGCCATTTCACCTTGTTTACGGTAATTACCCTGAAGTTTGCCTAAAACGAGATATGTCAAAAACTATCCTAAAAAATTTATCGCAACAATATTTATATAAAGATGTATTAATTTGGAAGAACATACGCAAACCCGAATTACTTGATAAACTATTGCAGCTACTTGCATTTCAAATTGGAAGTGAAGTTTCGATTAACGAACTTGCCAATCAATTAAAGGTAAAATCTGAAACAGTTGTTAATTATCTTGATTTACTTGAAAAATCTTTTGTTATTTATCGGTTGAGATCATTCTCCTTAAATCCTCGTAAAGAATTAAGTAAAAAGAGCAAGATATTTTTTTGGGATAACGGTATTCGTAATGCAGTAATTGACGAGTTTAAAGATGTCATGGTTCGTAATGATATTGGGCAATTATTTGAGAATTTTGTAATTAGTGAACGATTAAAAATGAATTCTTGGAAAAGCCGCAATGTGAAGGCCTTTTTTTGGCGAAACCTGAATAAAAGCGAAGTGGACTACGTGGAAACATTGTTGGGAAAGATTGCTGCTTTTGAAATAAAATGGAATACCAAAAAAAGACATCAGGTTAGTAAAGCTTTTAAAAACACTTATCCCAAAGCCAAAACAGGCGTCATTACTCCTGAAAATTTCACGGAGTTTATTTTTTAGTCATTTTAGTGGGACATACTGGATTCGAACCAGTGACCCCCGCCCTGTCAAGGCGGTGCTCTAAACCAACTGAGCTAATGTCCCGTGTAAATTATACCGTTTAAAGATATCAATTTGCAAGTGCCGACAAAAATAGAAATTTTTGCCTTCTGCACAATTCATAAAATCATCTATCTTTGAAAAATGCTTTTTTGTTCAAAATATATTAATGAAATTGCAGCATTATTAATTAATAAAAGCATTTAACGAGTTAGCGTAATAATATTAGCAGAATGAAAAAAACATCCATTTTAGCATTGGCATTCATCCTTTTATCTACCACTTTTTCCTTTTCACAAGAGACAAAAAAGATGGTAACGCTGGATGAAATCTGGCATCTTTATAAGTTTTATCCTAAAACGGTTCATGGCATCAATTCGCTGAGCAATGGCAAGCAGTACACCATGATTAAAGATGGCTCGCTGGTTATTTACGATTATGCCACCGGCGATTCGGTTGGAGTACTTCTTCAAAAAGAGAAACTCATCCCCGAGGGAAGAAAAAAACCCATCCATCTAACCTCATACAAAATGAGTAACGATGGCAATAAATTTCTAATTCCAACATCCACCGAATCCATCTACCGGCACTCAAAAAAATCGGAGTTTTACATTTACGACGAAAACACTTCTGTTATAACTCCCCTGTCTGATGGCGGCAAACAGCGCCTGGCCGATTTCAATCCTTCCGGAAACAAAGTAGCCTTTGTGCGAGAAAACAACCTTTTCATCAAAGATCTTAAGTCAGGTGATGAAAAACAAATTACAACCGACGGCAAAACAAACAAAATTATCAACGGTACCTGCGACTGGGTTTACGAAGAGGAATTTGGATTTACCAAAGCCTTTTTCTGGTCGCCCGACGGTAAAAAAATTGCCTATTATCGTTTCGATGAAAGCAGGGTGAAAGAATACACCTTAACCTATTACGGCAAACTTTACCCACGGCTTTACACCTATAAATATCCCAAAGCAGGTGAAGACAATTCAATAGTTGAAATTTATGTTTATGATCTGGAAACCGGTAAATCAACCAAAATGAACACGGGTGAAAATAGTGATGTTTACATTCCGCGGATCAAATGGACCAACGATGCCAATGTGCTGGCCATTGAATATCTTAACAGACTGCAAAATCACCTTGAGATATTGCTTGCCAATGCCTCTTCCGGAGAAACCAAAACCATGTATGTAGAAGATAACCCCTACTATATTGACATAACCGACGACTTGACTTTTCTTCCCGACAACAAACGGTTTATTATTACTTCCGAAAAAGACGGTTACAACCACATCTATTTATGCACCATGAATGGCAAAAAGGAAAAGCGGCTTACCAAAGGTGATTGGGATGTAACCAAAGTTTACGGGTACGATGCCGAAAACGAAGTTGTTTATTACCAAAGTGCCGAACTGTCGCCGTTAAACCGTGATATATATAAGGTGAACCTGAAAGGAAAAAGAAACAAGATATCAACCCGCGTTGGAACCAACGACGCCACCTTTAGCAAAAATTTCGAGTATTACATAAATACCTATAGCAATGCCAATACTCCACCCTATATCACCATGAACAGCAATAGTGGAGAAGAGCTAAGAGTTCTTGAAGACAACCGGGCTTTTCGCGATTTGATGGCAAAATACAATTTAAGTAAACAAACCTTCGCCTCCTTTACCGACTCGGTTATTACCCTTCCCAACGGCAAACAAACCTATTTAAACACATGGCAAATTCTGCCTCCTGATTTTGACAGCACTAAAAAATATCCCGTGCTTCTATATCAATACAGTGGTCCCGGCTCACAAAGTGTTGTTAACGCATGGGGATGGAGCAACTATTTTTGGTTTCAGATGCTGGCAGAAAATGGCATCATCGTTACCTGTGTCGATAACAGGGGAACCGGTTCACGCGGACAGGAGTTTAAAAAGATGACCTATCAACAGTTGGGCAAATACGAAAACATCGATCATATTGCTTATGCAAGATATCTTGGCAAACTCCCTTATGTAGATAAAAACAGAATCGGTGTATTCGGGTGGAGTTATGGAGGCTTTATGTCGAGCCTCGACATTACCAAAGGCGCTGATGTTTTCAGCACCGCCATTGCTGTGGCACCGGTAACCAGCTGGCGCTATTACGACAATATCTATACCGAACGATACATGCGTAAACCGCAAGACAACCCCAAAGGTTACGACGATAATTCTCCCATTAATTTTGTAAAACAACTTAAAGGAAATTATCTTCTGGTGCATGGCAGTGCCGATGACAATGTCCATTTTCAAAACAGCATGGATATGATTACAGCACTGGTTAATGCCAATAAGCAGTTTGAGCTATACGTTTACCCAAACAAAAATCATGGTATTTACGGAGGCAATACTCGCTACCACCTTTATAAAAAGATGACTGACTTTTTATATAAGAACTTAAAAGGAATAGATGTGAAATTGCAAGAAATCAATAAATAAAAACAAGTGGAAAAATTTGCGAAATTTATATTAAAGTTATTTGGTTGGAAAATAACCGGAGACTTCCCTGTACAGTACAAAAAGCTTGTTATTTTGGAAGCTCCTCACACATCAAACCTCGATTATTTTATTGGCATGATGTGCATTTACGCTTCCGGCGTTAAAGTAAACGTGATTATAAAAAAGGAAGCATTTTTTTGGCCTTTTGCAGGACTGCTAAAAAAAGCCGGAGGCATACCCATCGACCGAAAGGGAACCACCAGCAAAGTTGAAGCCATTGCAAAACTTTTTGAAAAGCACAACGCGCTCAACCTTGGCATCACCCCCGAAGGCACACGCTCATTATCCAAAAAGTGGAAAAAAGGCTATTACTACATTGCACTAAAAGCCAAGGTACCCATTCAGCTCGCTTCGATTGATTACAAGAAAAAAGCCGGACATTTCGGACCGGTTATCTTCCCAAGCGGCGATTACGAAAAAGATTTCGTTCAAATTGAGAACTATTACAAAGGAATAGTCGCCCGATATCCCGAAAAATACAATTTAAGTCAAATGTATTTAGATAAGGAAAAGAAATAGAACTTCTTACCGGTTACTTTACCCTTACAATACAATAATTCTGAAATATTACTTCCCCCAAACCAATTCTCTATGGTTTGTGTTATTGTATTATCTTTTTATTTATCTTTGCAGCCAATTAATTTTTTTAACCATTTTAAACAAAGGTAGGTATTTAACATGATTATTATTCCTGTTAAAGAAGGCGAAAACATTGACCGGGCATTAAAACGGTATAAACGCAAGTTTGAAAAAACGGGTAACATGAGAGAGCTTCGTGAGCGCCAGCGCTTCACTAAACCCTCCATCAAACGCCGTGAACAAAAACTTAAAGCGATTTATGTCCAGGGTCTGCGTCAAGCCGAACAAGGTTAAGTGTTAGCACCTTAACAAAAATTAAGGAATTTATTCCTTTGAAACTTTGAATCAGTTACGATTTTTCGTATATTTGATTCAAAGTTTCTTTTTTATAGAGTTAATGAACATCAACAACTTCATTCAATATATATCATTAGAAAAGCAGTACTCAAAACACACTGTGAAGGCTTATCAGAACGATTTATCCACGTTTTTGTGTTACATCCAAAACAGGTTTGAAATTTCCAAAGCAAACGAAGTAACCCGCGACATGGTTCGTTCATGGATTGTTCAACTTATCGAAGATGGCAAATCCAACATTACAATAAACCGAAAACTCAGCACACTCAAATCCTATTTCAATTATTTAATTAAAACAGGTACCGTTAAAGGAAACCCGGTTAAAAATATCACCTCCCTTAAAACCCCCTCCTACCTGCCCCGCTTTCTTACCATAGAGAAAATGAAACTTTATTACAGCTTAAAGCAGGAAGAGGAAAAAAACTTTGTAGCTGTCCGGAATTTTTTAATCGTTGATATTTTATACACCACCGGCATTAGAGAAGATGAACTGATTAAACTGAAAGAAAACGACATTAATTTTCAACAAAACACCTTTAAAGTTACCGGAAAGCGCAACAAACAACGCATCATTCCGTTTTCAGAAAAAGAGAAAAGTTATATAATAAGGTATATGCAATTAAAACGAGAAACATTCGAAGAAGGCAACCCATACCTTATTGTCACCAACAAAGGCTTACGTGCCTATCCGAAATTCATATACCGAATCGTAAAAGAGGAGTTGTCGTCAGTAACCCAATCGAAAAAAAGTCCTCACGTATTACGACACACATTTGCAACACACATGCTCAACGAGGGAGCCGATCTAAACACCATAAAAGAGATTCTGGGACATGCAAACCTGTCGGCCACCCAGGTGTACACACACAACACCATCGAACAATTAAAATCAATATATAACCATGCGCATCCCAGAGCGCAATTAAAAAAGGAGGTTTAACATGAAGGTAAACATCACGTCAGTTCATTTCAAAGCTGACAAAAAGTTGGAAGATTTCATTGAAAAGAAAGTAAGCAAGCTTTCGAACGCATACGAAGGTGTTCTTGGAACCAATGTAACACTTAAACTCGATAATGCCGAGTCAAGAGAAAATAAAATAACTGAAATTAAAGTAAGTATTAAGGGGCAACACCTGTTTGCAAAAAAACAAAGCAAAACCTTTGAAGAAGCTACAGATGTTGCTGTTGAGGCACTTAGGAGGCAACTAACCAAGCACAAAGAAATGATTAAAAAATAATTGAAGTTTTTTTTATTTTTTGTTTGGTTATTAAACTTAAACTATATATTTTTGCAGACCTTTTTACGGAGAGGTCTGCTTCTTTTTTGAAGGGGGCAAGTTCATTAAGGAAATGTCAACAAAGGCAAATTCTGAGTAAAGGCAGAAATGCCAACATAGCTCAGTTGGTAGAGCAGCTGATTTGTAATCAGCCGGTCGGGGGTTCGAGTCCCTCTGTTGGCTCAGTTCATTTAAATATTGAAATCCCGGGGGGATACCGAAGCGGTCAAACGGGGCAGACTGTAAATCTGTTGGCTCAGCCTTCGGAGGTTCGAATCCTCCTCCCCCCACACCTATTTAATAAGGTACTAATAAAAAGGCTGAAGTATAAAATATTATCTTTTTTTTATTCTTTAGCCTTTAACCTTGTTTAAGCGGGAGTAGCTCATCTGGTAGAGCGACAGCCTTCCAAGCTGTAGGTGGCGGGTTCGAGTCCCGTCTCCCGCTCAGAAGAAAATAAAGCCGGGGTAGCTCAGGGGTAGAGCGCTTCCTTGGTAAGGAAGAGGTCACGAGTTCAATTCTCGTCCTCGGCTCGAAGTAAACATATAGTGAAGTAAACATTATTATTTTTTAAAAACAAGTTTTGATATGGCTAAAGAAAAATTCGAACGTTCCAAACCGCACGTAAACATTGGAACTATTGGTCACGTTGACCACGGTAAAACCACACTTACAGCTGCCATTACTCTTACCCTGCAAGAAGAAGGTTTGGCAGAATTTAAGTCATTTGATTCAATTGACAACGCTCCTGAAGAAAAAGAAAGGGGTATAACAATTAATACAGCGCACGTTGAGTACGAAACGAAAAATCGTCACTACGCTCACGTTGACTGTCCCGGTCACGCTGACTACGTTAAAAACATGGTTACAGGTGCTGCCCAGATGGACGGTGCTATCCTTGTTGTAGCTGCTACTGACGGTCCTATGCCACAAACGCGTGAGCACATCCTGCTCGCTCGTCAGGTAGGTGTACCTCGTTTGGTAGTTTTCATGAACAAAGTTGACATGGTTGATGACGAAGAATTACTTGAACTGGTTGAGATGGAAATCCGCGACCTCTTGAGTTTCTACGATTTCGACGGTGACAACACACCTATTATTCAAGGTTCAGCTCTTGGCGGATTGAACGGCGAAGAAAAATGGGTTAAGAAAATTTTTGAGTTGATGGACGCTTGTGACGAGTGGATTCCATTGCCGGAACGCGACGATCAAAAACCATTCCTGATGCCTATTGAGGACGTATTCTCAATTACAGGTCGTGGTACCGTTGCTACCGGTAGAATTGAAACCGGTGTTATCCACACTGGAGACCCCGTTGACATTATTGGTATGGGTGCTGAAAAACTCAAATCAGTAGTTACCGGAGTTGAAATGTTCCGTAAAATTCTTGATACAGGTATGGCTGGTGACAACGCCGGTTTATTGCTCCGCGGAATCGACAAAAACGAAATCCGTCGTGGTATGGTAATCGCTGCTCCCGGTTCAGTAACTCCTCACAAACACTTCAAAGCTGAGGTTTATATCCTGAAAAAAGAAGAAGGTGGCCGTCATACTCCATTCCACAACCGTTACCGTCCTCAGTTCTACTTCAGAACAACCGACGTTACCGGTGAAATTTTCATGCCGGAAGGCGTTGAAATGGTTATGCCCGGTGATAACCTTACCATCGAAGTACAACTGATTACCGAAATCGCCATGAACAAAGGTCTTCGTTTCGCTATCCGCGAAGGTGGACGTACCGTTGGTGCCGGTCAGGTAACAGAAATTATCGAATAATATTGCATAATTGATATAGCAGTTAAAGGCGTTCCATGTTAATGGAATGCCTTTGGCTTCTTCAATAAATGCAAACACGGGAGTAGCTCAATTGGTAGAGTAGTGGTCTCCAAAACCATTGGTTGAGGGTTCGAGTCCTTCCTCCCGTGCAAATTTTTTATATTAGTAAAATGGCTAAATTTAGTATTTCGGCATACATTAAAGAGAGTTACGACGAATGGATGCATAAAGTATCATGGCCAACATGGAGTGAGCTGCAGAACAGTGCAATCGTAGTATCCGTTGCTTCCCTTATAATCGCTTTGGTGGTTTATCTGATGGATATTTCATTCTCAACAGTCTTACAGAAGTTCTATACTATGTTTTAGAGCTTTTTAAGGTTAGCATTGTTCTACCTTATTATATATTAACTGTTTATAACTAATTCAATTTCCCGCAAAATGAGCGAACAGTCAGGAAGAAAATGGTACGTTGTCAGGGCTATTAGTGGCAAAGAAAA
>CAZKGB010000018.1:13425-16193 GCA_964551935.1 uncultured Lentimicrobiaceae bacterium
GCGAACAGTCAGGAAGAAAATGGTACGTTGTCAGGGCTATTAGTGGCAAAGAAAAGAAGGTGAAAGAATACCTTGAGAACGAGATTAACCGATTAAATCTTCAGGAATATATTGCGCAAATATTGATTCCCACGGAAAAGGTTTACCAAATCCGTAAAGGAAAAAAAATCAGTAAAGAGCGTAACTATTTTCCCGGGTATGTACTGGTTGAAGCGGAACTTACCGGAGAAATTCCTCACATTATTAAGAACATTCCCGATGTACTGGGATTTCTTGGTACCCGAGGAGAACCGGAACCCATCAGGCCTGCAGAAGTTAAACGAATCTTAGGAAAAGTTGACGAGCTGGCTGAACAGGGTGAAGAGGTAAACATTCCGTTTATCGTGGGCGAAACCGTTACGGTGGTCGATGGACCTTTTAACAGTTTCAGTGGAATTATCGAAGAGATTGACGAAGAGAAGAAAAAACTGAGAGTGATGGTCAAAATCTTTGGTAGAAAAACACCCCTCGAACTTGGCTTTATGCAAGTGGAAAAAGAATAAACAATAGTTGTAAACGTATTATCAATTTTAAACATTAGGTTTAAAATGGCAAAAGAAGTAAGTGGATTAATAAAATTACAGATCAGGGGAGGCGCCGCAAACCCTTCTCCACCGGTAGGACCAGCATTAGGTGCTAAAGGTGTTAACATCATGGAATTTTGTAAACAGTTTAATGCTCGTACCCAGGAACAAGCCGGCAAGGTTATTCCTGTGATCATTACTGTTTATAAAGATAAATCCTTTGATTTTATCATCAAAACACCGCCGGTAGCCGTTCAGATTTTGGAAGCCCTTAAATTAAAAAAAGGCTCTGCTGAACCAAACCGTGTAAAAGTTGGAACCTTAACCTGGGATCAGGTGCGTGAAATTGCAGAAGCAAAGATGAAAGACTTAAACGCTTTCTCCGTTGAATCGGCAATGCACATGGTAGCAGGTACAGCCCGGAGTATGGGAGTAAAGGTTAAAGGTGATTTTCCCACAGTATCTAATTAACAAACACTCAATTTAAGAGGAGGAGAATTATGGCAAAAATGTCAAAAAAACACAAAGAAGCTTTGGCCAAATTCGACAAGCAGAAAGAGTACTCCCTTGATGAAGCTGTTAAACTTGTAAAAGATATTACTTATACAAAATTTGACGCTTCAGTTGATTTGAGTGTACGTTTGGGCGTAGACCCACGTAAAGCCAATCAAATGGTGAGAGGTTCAGTAACCCTTCCCCATGGAACCGGTAAAGACGTGAAAGTCCTCGTGCTATGTACACCAGACAAAGAGGAAGAGGCAAAAGCTGCCGGTGCTGACTATGTTGGATTGGACGAATACATTCAGAAAATCAAAGGTGGTTGGACCGATGTTGACGTGGTTATTACCATGCCTAGCGTAATGCCTAAAGTTGGCGCACTGGGACGTATTTTGGGACCAAGAGGCTTGATGCCTAACCCGAAAACAGGTACCGTAACCATGGAAGTAGGCAACGCTGTTAACGCTGCTAAAGCTGGTAAAATCGACTTTAAAGTCGATAAGTTTGGTATCATTCACTCAGCAGTGGGTAAAATTAGTTTCGACGAACAGAAACTAATAGAAAACATTAAAGAGTTGATGAATACCATTGTTAAACTTAAACCTTCATCAGCTAAAGGAACCTACATTAAAAGTGTACACCTTTCCAGCACCATGAGCCCCGGAATCAAGATGGAAGAAAAATCAGCTGAGTAATTGGTTTTAAAACAAAGTAAAACACTATGAGGAAAGAAGATAAAAAAGCTCTCATTGACTCGATGTCAGTTCAGCTAGCCGAAACATCTAACCTGTATCTTACCGACGTCTCAGGTATGAATGCAGAAGATACCAGCGATCTCAGAAGGTTGTGTTACAAATACAACATCACAATGCGTGTTGTTAAAAACACCCTGCTGAAAAAAGCTATGGATGCTGCTGACAGAGATTTTAGTGAGCTATACAGCGTTCTTAAGGAAAACACTGCTATCATGTTTACGGAAACAGGAAATGCGCCCGCTAAACTGATTAAAGAGTTCAGGAAGAGTAAAAAATCGGAAAGCCCTGTGTTGAAAGCTGCCTACATTGAGGATATGACCTACATTGGCAACGAACAACTCGACTTTTTGGTGGCTATCAAATCCAAAGAAGAACTCATTGCAGATGTTATTGCCTTGTTGCAATCACCTGTTAAGAACGTACTTGGAGCATTACAATCCGGTGGTCAAAAACTTTCCGGAATTCTTGAAACTTTATCCGAAAAAAGCGAATAGAGTATATATAGAGACAAATTATTTTTTGAATATTTTTTTGAATTAAATTAACTTAAAACTAGAATAAAATGGCAGATTTGAAAGCATTTGCAGAACAATTGGTAAACTTAACTGTTAAAGAAGTTAACGAGCTGGCTGAAATTTTAAAAGAAGAATACGGTATTGAACCTGCTGCTGCAGCTGTAGCTATTGCAGGCCCTGCTGCCGGTGGTGCAGAAGAAGTTGAAGAACAAACAGCTTTTGATGTAATCTTAAAAGCGCCCGGCCAGTCGAAACTTGCCGTTGTTAAAATGGTTAAAGAATTAACCAGCCTTGGACTGAAAGAATCTAAAGAATTGGTTGACTCGGCACCTTCGGCAATTAAAGAAGGTGTTACCAAAGATGAAGCTGAAGCACTCAAAACTCAACTCGAAGGAGCTGGTGCTGAAGTAGAGATCAAATAAGATTCTCATACAATT
>CAZKGB010000019.1:0-15891 GCA_964551935.1 uncultured Lentimicrobiaceae bacterium
CCAATACAATTGGATTGTAACGGACAAAAAAAGGGCAAGAACTAATGCTCTCACCCTTTTTAATGCAGTAAAGTTACTAAAACCCTAATCCTCTTTTCCTTCTTCCTTTTTCTCCTCATCTTTAGCCTCTTCCTCTTTTGCTTCCTCAGTGGCTTCAGCTTTGGGCTCTTCGGCTGCCTTTTCCTCTTTAACCTCTTCTTTCACTTCTTCCTTCACCTCATCTTTAACTTCGGCAGTTTCAGTAGCAGTAACTTTTTCTGTAGTATCGGTTGTTGCAGCAGTTTTTTTACTACCACCACGACGGCGACGCGATTTGGTTTTCTTGGTAGTTTTTTCGCTCAACAGATTTTCGTTGTAATCAACCAGTTCAATCATGGCCATTTCGGCGTTATCGCCCAAACGATTTTCCAATTTAATGATTCTGGTATATCCACCCGGACGATCGCCCACTTTAGCTGATACTTCTCTGAACAATTCGGTTACAGCGTACTTATCGGTTAACTGTTTAAACACCATTCTTCTTGAGTGAGTGGTATCGCTTTTAGCCTTGGTAATAAGTGGTTCAATATAACCTCTCAGGGCTTTTGCTTTAGCCAGGGTGGTTGTAATTCTCTTATGCATAATAAGGGAAGATGCCATATTAGCCAACATTGCTTTACGGTGTGAACTTGTTCTTCCCAAGTGATTAAAACTCTTTTTATGTCTCATCGTTCCTAGTCCTTATCTAATTTATACTTTGCTACATTCATTCCAAACTCAAGACCTTTGGTATCTACCAGTTCATCAAGCTCGGCCAATGATTTCTTTCCAAAATTTCTAAACTTAAGCAAATCGTTACGATTGTATGCCACCAGCTCGCCCAGTGTTTCCACGTCAGCTGCTTTAAGGCAGTTGAGTGCTCTAACGGAGAGGTCGAGGTCGATCAGTTTAGTTTTCAGCAGTTGACGTACATGCAGTGTATTTTCATCCAGCTCTTCGGTAACCGATTTTTCTTCGGTTTCGAGGGTGATTTTCTCATCGGAGAAAAGCATAAAGTGATGGATTAATATTTTTGCTGCTTCTTTCAACGCATCTTTTGGATGAATAGAGCCATCGGTATCGATTTCCAAAACCAATTTTTCGTAGTCGGTTTTTTGTTCAACCCTAAAATTCTCAACAAAATACTTAACGTTTTTGATGGGGGTATGGATTGAGTCAATGGCGATGGTACCAATGGGTGCCTCTTCATCTTTATTTTCTTCAGCGGGTACGTAACCTCTACCTTTATTAATGGTAAGTTCCATACTCAGTTTTACCGAAGGATCCATGTGACAAATTTCTTCGTCAGGGTTTAACACCTGAAAAACGGAAAGAAATTTATTGATGTCACCGGCTTTAAATACATCCTGATCACCAATAACGATGTTCACTTTTTCCATGTCTTCACCCTGAATTTGTTGCTTAAAGCGAACTTTTTTCAGATTAAGAACGATTTCGGTAACATCTTCTACGATACCTTCGATGGTAGAAAATTCGTGAACAATACCTTCGATCTTAATGGAGGTGATGGCAAATCCTTCAAGAGATGACAACAAAATTCTCCTAAGGGCATTACCAATGGTAATCCCAAAACCGGGTTCCAAGGGGCGAAATTCGAATGACCCTTTGAAATTATCGGATTCGTTCATTATAACCTTATCAGGTTTTTGAAATGCTAAAATTGCCATAGTTTATATTTAGCGATTAAAAATTGGTCGATTTATTATTTTACTTAGAGTAAAGCTCAACGATCAGGTTTTCCTTAATATTTTCAGGAATCTCTTCACGTGCGGGATAGTTAAGGAATTTTCCTTGCATTTTCTCTTCGTCCCACTCCAACCATGAAAAGGTTTTACGCGAAGCCAGAGAGTTTGTAACAGCCTCGAGGCTTTTTGATTTTTCGCGAACACTTACCACGTCACCTTCACGTACTGAAAAGGATGGGATATTTACAATATCGCCATTCACAGTAATATGACGGTGCGAAACAAGCTGACGAGCAGCTGCTCTTGTAGGAGCAATTCCTAAACGGAAAACAACATTATCGAGACGAGCTTCGATTAACTGAAGCAGGTTTTCGCCGGTAATACCTTTTTTACGGGAAGCTTTTTTAAATACGTTACGGAACTGACGTTCTAAAATACCATAGGTATATTTAGCTTTTTGCTTTTCAGCAAGCTGCATTCCGTATTCCGATTGTTTTCTTCTTCTCCGGTTATTACCGTGTTGTCCGGGGGGATAGTTTTTCTTTTCCAAATACTTATCAGGACCATAAATAGGGTCGCTGAATTTACGTGCTATTTTTGACTTTGGGCCAATATATCTTGCCATAGCTTGTTATTTATCGTTTAAATATATTCTCTTAAACCGTTATTAAACTCTTCTTCTTTTAGGAGGGCGACATCCATTGTGTGGCAATGGTGTAACGTCGACAATTTCCATCACTTCGATACCGGATGAATGGATGGTACGAATGGCTGATTCACGTCCTGAACCCGGTCCTTTAACATAAACTTTTACTTTACGCAAACCGGCATCGTATGCTGTTTTGGAGCAATCTTCGGCGGCCATTTGAGCAGCGTAAGGGGTATTCTTTTTTGAACCTCTAAAACCCATCTTACCGGAAGAAGCCCAGGAGATAACCTGACCTTGATCATTGGTAAGTGAAATGATAATATTATTGAAGGAGGCTTTAATATAGGCTCTTCCAATAGGCTCAACCTTAACAACTCTTTTTTTTGTACTTCTGGTTCTCTTTGCCATAGTTCTATTTATTACTTGACTATAAAATCAAAATGTTAATTATTATTTAGTAGCCTTTTTCTTATTGGCAACAGTTTTCTTACGTCCTTTACGGGTACGGGCATTATTTTTTGTTCCCTGCCCGCGAACAGGTAAGCCAATACGATGACGAATTCCCCTGTAAGCACCAACATCCTGAAGGCGTTTAATATTCATTTGAACTTCCGAACGAAGCTCACCTTCCACTTTATAATTGTCGACAATAATGGTACGAATCTTATTTAAATCATCATCGTTCCACTCGTTTGACTTCTTATTCCAGTCGATACCGGCTTCTGAAAGTATTTGTTGTGCTCTGCTTCTGCCTATTCCATAGATGTAGGTTAAAGCAATTTCACCTCTTTTGTTGTTTGGGATATCAACTCCAGCAATCCTAGCCATAATTAATAATCTTTTTTTTAATTTTTATAAAAATCCCTTACCCTTGACGTTGTTTAAACTTAGGGTTTTTTTTATTGATAACGTACAATCTACCTTTACGACGAACAATTTTGTCTTCGGGTGATCTCTTTTTAATTGATGCTCTAATTTTCATTTCTTCAATTATTTATATCTGAATGTTATTCTTCCTTTTGTCAAATCGTAGGGTGACATTTCAAGTTTTACTCTGTCGCCCGGCAAAATTTTAATGTAATGCATTCTCATTTTGCCTGAAATATGTGCTGTAATAACGTGACCGTTTTCCAGCTCTACCCGGAACATTGCATTTCCGAGAGATTCAATTACTGTTCCATCTTGTTCGATTGACGGTTGCTTTGCCATTTATGTCTGTCTATTTATTGTTAAGTACTTCTTCAATATATTCAAATGTTGACAAAATATCCGGTTTTCCGTCTTTGATGGCTACATCGTGTTCGAAGTGTGCCGACGGTTTCCCGTCGATGGTTCGAATGGTCCAGCCATCGCTATCCTGAACTACCTCTTTTCGTCCAAGATTTATCATCGGCTCGATGGCAATTGCCATGCCTTTTTTAAGCTTGACACCGGTACCTCGCCTACCGTAGTTGGGAACTTCGGGTTTCTCGTGAAGATGTCTTCCAACACCATGACCCACGAGATCGCGAACAACACCATATCCAAAATTCTCCACATAATTTTGGATGGCGTACCCTATATCGCCAACTCTTTTTCCGGCAACAGCCATTTCTATACCGAGGTATAGCGACTGTTTTGTTCGCTCAAGCAACCAATGAACTTCTTCTGCCACTTCACCTACTTCAAAGGTGTAAGCAGAATCGCCGTAAAAACCTTTCCAAATGGTTCCGCAATCAACCGATACGATATCTCCCTCTTTTAATTCTCTCTCTCCCGGAATCCCGTGTACTACTTCATCGTTTACCGATATACATAGTGTGGCAGGAAATCCGCCGTATCCTTTGAACCCCGGTTTGGCGCCATTGTCGAGAATAAACTCCTCGGCAATTGTATCCAATTTTTTGGTTTTCACACCCGGTTCAATCACTTTGGCCACTTCAGCCAACGTTTTACCAACAAGTAAAGAACTCTGTCGTTGTATTTCTAATTCAGTGTCAGTTTTATAATAAATCATCCACGTGAATTTCTAAAATCCTATCGAAGACCGGCCGCCTTTAATACGGCCCGATTTAGTTAACCCGTCGTAATGACGCATTAATAAATAACTTTCAATTTGTTGCAAAGTATCGAGTACAACACCCACTAAAATAAGCAGCGAGGTTCCACCGTAAAACTGTGCAAACGAACTATTAACGCCGGCCAATCGGGCAAAAGCAGGTAAAACTGCGATTACACCCAGAAATATGGAACCGGGCAAAGTAATTCTTGATAAAATCATATCAAGATAATCAGCTGTTCGTTTTCCCGGTTTAACACCCGGAATAAATCCACCGTTTTTCTTCAGGTCATCAGCCATTTGATTTGGGTTAATGGTAATAGCCGTGTAGAAATAGGTGAACAGTATGATCATAACGAAGAAGGTAAAATTATACCAAAATCCGTTATAGTCGGTAAAGGCAGCAGCAAATCCGCTCAATGATTCCGAATCGGCAAAGCCAACCAGGGTAATGGGTAAAAACATGATTGCCTGCGCAAAAATGATAGGCATTACACCGGCAGCATTAACTTTTAAGGGTAGATACTGACGAACGCCACCATACTGCTTGTTACCAACAATACGCTTTGCGTACTGCACCGGTATTTTTCGGGTTCCCTGAACCAAAAGAATGGTAAACAGGATAACCAATATAAGAATAATCAACTCAACGAGGAAATATACAAGACCACCGCCCTGATCTTCCAATCTGGAAACAAATTCGCCAAACAAAGCAAAAGGCAAACGGGCAATAATACCAATCATAATGATGAGTGATATACCGTTTCCGATTCCTTTATCGGTAATTTTTTCGCCCAGCCACATTACAAACAGGGTACCTGCAATAAGAATGATGGTGGATGAAACCCAGAAGAACACCGACGGGCTTGTAATGCCCGGGTCGAATGGGGTAATTGCTTCGGCAGGCAACTGCGAAACCAGGTTAGCGATGTAACCGGGAGCCTGAAAAGCAACAATAAGTACAGTAAGATAACGAGTGATTTGGTTGATTTTACGAGTTCCGCTCTCTCCTTCACGTTGTAAACGTTGGAAGTAAGGAATAGCCATTCCCAGGAGCTGAATAACAATAGAAGCAGAGATATAGGGCATAATTCCCAATGCAAAAACCGAAGCATTGGAAAAGGCTCCACCAGAAAACATATTAAGCAACCCTAACAACCCCCCACTGGTTTGGTTTTTAAGGCTTGCAAGCATACTCGGGTCAACACCGGGGATTACCACGTAAGAACCGAATCGGTAAACGAGGATAATACCCAATGTGAAGAGGATTCTGTTTCTGAGTTCCTCAATCTTATTGATGTTCCTTATTATTTCAATCAACTTTTTCATTCAATCTTAAATTTTAGTAGCGGTACCGCCCTGTGCTTCGATAGCAGCAACTGCTGATTTAGTGAAAGCATCAACAGTAACTTCTATTTTCGCTTTCAATTCGCCGTTTCCAAGAATTTTAATTAAATCGTTTTTGTGTGCCAATCCATTTTTCACGAGCACCTCTTTAGTAACAACAGTAATACCTTTATCGTCGACGAGTTGTTGCAATGCACCAATGTTAATGCCTGCATACTCTTTGCGATTGATATTTTTGAAACCAAATTTAGGAACACGACGGTACAATGGCATCTGGCCGCCTTCAAAACCGATTTTGCGTTTATAACCCGATCTTGACTGGGCTCCTTTATGTCCACGAGTAGAAGTACCACCTCTACCTGAACCTTGTCCACGTCCTACTCTTTTTTTGTTCTTTACAGAACCCTCAGCAGGTTTAAGATTACTTAAATCCATCGTTATAAAATATTTTTAAATTTCTTCTACCTTCAATAAATGTTTAACTTTCTCAACCATACCAAGAATTGCGGGGTTAGCCTCGAATTCTTTGGTTTGATGTAGTTTTTTCAAACCAAGAGCTTCAATAGTTCTCTTCTGCCTTTTAGGCCGGTTGATGGCACTTCGTACCTGAGTTACTCTAATCTTACTCATATCTCTTGACTTTTTTAACCGTTAAAAACTGTATCCAAATCAACGCCGCGCACCTGGGCTACGGTGTAAGCATCACGCATTTTAAGCAATGCGTCGATGGTAGCTTTAACAACCGAGTGCGGGTTTGATGATCCTTTTGATTTAGCAAGTACATCGGTTACTCCAACACTTTCCAAAACAGCACGCATGGCACCACCGGCAATAACTCCGGTACCGGGTGCGGCAGGCTGAATGTAAACGCGAGCGCCACTGTATTTACCAATTTGTTCGTGAGGTACGGTGCCTTTTAAAACCGGCACTTTAATCAGATGTTTTTTAGCATCGTCGATACCTTTTGCAATAGCAGCAGTAACTTCGTTAGCTTTACCAAGGCCGTATCCAACAACACCTTTTTCGTTTCCTACTACAACGATAGCCGAAAAGCTAAAGGTTCTACCTCCCTTGGTTACTTTAGTAACTCTGTTAATATTTACCAGCCTGTCTTTGAGTTCTATTTCGCTGGATTTAACTCTTTTTGCATTTGCGTTTGCCATAATTCCTTAAAATTTAAGTCCACCTTTTCTGGCAGCTTCAGCTAAATTTTTAACTCTGCCGTGATACAAATATCCGTTTCTATCAAAAACAACTGATTCAATACCGGCAGCTTTTGCTTTTTCAGCGATAAGCGCACCAACTTTGACAGCCTGTTCAATTTTGTTTACTTTTTCGTCAACAACATCTTTTTCTCTTGAAGAAGCAGAAACGAGTGTTTTACCATTCTCATCATCAATAAGCTGAGCATAAATTTGCTTATTACTTCTAAAAACAGACAAACGAGGTCTTTCAGGTGTACCTTTAACGGTTTTCCTGATTCTCATTTTTATTTTAAGTCTGCTTGATGCTTTTTTATTTTTTGTTCCCATTGTAATCCTGGTTTTTACCTGTTTAACAGATACACTTTAGTTACTATTTATCGGTAGCTGATTTACCGGCTTTCTTCCTTAACTCTTCGCCCTGGAATTTAACCCCTTTACCTTTGTAAGGTTCAGGTTTTCTGAGGGAACGAATTTTTGCTGCAACCTGTCCGAGCAGTTGTTTATCGAATGAGGATAGCTTAATAAGCGGATTTTTTCCTCGTTCGGTAACGGTTTCAACTTTAATTTCGGGTGGGATTTCCATATAAATATGGTGTGAATATCCCAGTGCAAGCTCGAGCAACTGTCCTTTGGCTTCGGCTTTAAAACCTACACCCACCAGCTCCAGAACCACACTAACACCTTCTGATACACCTGTAACCATGTTGTTAATCAGCGCGCGATACAAACCGTGTTTTGATTTATGGTCTTTACTTTCTGTTGCTCTTTCCAGGTTAACAATACCGTCTTCAACTTTAACGGTGATACCCGGGTCAACTACTTGGCGAAGTTCGCCCAGTTTTCCCTTAACGGTAACAACATTATTGTCAGAAACGTTAATTTCAACACCTTGAGGAATAGCAATCGGTAATTTTCCTATACGTGACATTGATCTATCTCCTGTTTTAACTTACATAACAAATTACTTCGCCACCTACATTCAGTTTGCGGGCTTCCTTATCGGTGATAACACCTTTTGAAGTGGAGAGGATGGCAACACCCAGTCCATTAATCACCCTCGGTAATTCGTTGGCGTTTACATATTTTCTCAAACCCGGGGTTGAAACACGGTCGATTGTATTAATGGCCGGTGTTTTTGTTTCGGGATGATATTTCAGGGCTATTTTAATATTTCCCTGGTTATTTTCTGTTTCTTCAAACTTATAGTTAAGAATATAACCTTTTTCGAAAAGAATTTTAGTAATATTCTTTTTCAGGTTAGAGGCCGGAATTTCAACCAAACGGTGTTTGGCGGCTACGGCGTTTCTTATTCTTGTTAAATAGTCTGCTATTGGATCAGTATTCATTTTGAATAACCTTTTAATTAATTATAAAATTACCAACTGGCCTTTTTAATTCCGGGAATCAACCCGTTAAGGGCCATTTCGCGGAAATTAATACGTGAAACGCCAAATTGTCTCATATACCCTTTAGGCCTACCGGTAAGTTGACAACGGTTGTGCAAACGAACTGGTGACGAATTTTTAGGAAGTCTTTGGAGACCTTCGTAATCACCGGCAGCTTTTAATTCGGCGCGTTTAGCGGCGTACTTTTCTACCAGCTTTTGTCTTTTGCGCTCACGCGCTTTCATCGACTCTTTTGCCATTAGTTGTTATTTTTTTGGTTCTTAAATGGTAATCCGAATTCTTTCAGCAAAGCGAAGGCTTCTTCATCGGTTTTAGCAGTGGTAACGATGGTAATATCCATACCATTAATTTTACTTACTTTATCGATATTGATTTCGGGGAAAATAATCTGCTCCGGGATACCGAATGAATAGTTACCACGTCCATCAAAGCCTTTGTCGTTAATACCTCTAAAGTCGCGAACACGAGGCAGAGCAATCGAGACAAGTCTGTCAAGAAACTCGTACATCTTTTCGGAGCGCAGGGTAACACGAACGCCGATAGGATTTCCTTTTCTCAATTTAAAGTTCGAAACGTCGCGTTTCGAAATAGTAGGCACTGCTTTTTGACCTGATATTGCTGTCATTTCGGCAACACCGGTATCGATTAATTTTTTATCGGTTAAAGCGGCGCTAATACCCTGGTTAAGGTTAATTTTAACCAGACGGGGAACCTGCATCACGGTTTTATATCCAAACTTTTTGGTTAAAGCCGGTACTACTTCCTCGAAATACTGTTTTTGTAATCTAGGTTGATATTCCATTATTTAATTACCTCCCCTGATTTTTTAGAATAACGCACTGAATTTCCGGTTTTCTCATCTTTCTGTCTTCCCACGCGTGTAGCGTTTCCTTTACCATCAACAACCTTAAGGTTAGAGATATGAACAGCAGCTTCACTTTCAATGATTCCGCCTTTAGGGTTATCGGCATTGGGTCTGGTGTGTTTTTTCACCATGTTAACGCCTTCCACGATGGCTCTCTTTTTTTCGGTATCGATATCGAGCACACGACCTTGTTTGCCTCTATCGTTACCAGAGATAACCAAAACTGTATCGCCTTTTTTTATGTGTAACTTAGCCATAACTGTTTCTTAATTAAAGCACCTCTGGTGCCAGTGATACGATTTTCATGTACTGTTTTTCACGCAACTCACGGGCTACGGGGCCGAAGATACGGGTTCCCATCATTTCGCCGGCGGTGTTAAGTAAAACCACAGCATTGTCATCAAAGCGGATATAAGAGCCATCATTTCTTCTGACCTCTTTTTTAGTTCTAACTACCACTGCTTTGGCAACGGTACCTTTTTTAATATTACCTGAGGGCAAAGCATTTTTAACAGTAACAACCACCTGGTCGCCTACCGAGGCGTAGCGACGTTTGGTACCGCCAAGCACCCTGATAATAAGAACTTCCTTGGCGCCACTGTTATCAGCAACTGTACATCTTGTTTCTTGTTGTAACATGGTTATTTAGCTCTTTCAATGATTTCTACTAATCTCCAATTTTTATTCTTGCTCAATGGTCTGGTTTCCATGATGCGGACGGTATCGCCGATGTTACAGTCGTTTTTTTCGTCGTGAGCCATAAACTTGTTGGTTTTTTTCACAAACTTCCCGTAGATGGGGTGTTTGAAACGACGCTCGATCGAAACAACGATAGATTTATCCATCTTATTACTGACGACCAATCCGATTCTTTCTTTCCTAAGATTTCTCTTTTCCATTGTTCTTACTTATTATTGTTTTCCAACATTTCTCTTTTCCTCAGCTCAGTTAAAATACGGGCAATGGTTTTTTTATTGTCGGTAATTTTATGAGGGTTCTCGAGGGGAGAAACGGCATGATTCAATTTGAGACGGGTAAGATGTTTTTTTTCTTCCACCAGTCTTTCTCTGAGTTCTGCAGTACTCATCTCTTTAATTACTTCCTGTTTCATGGTTTCCTATTTTTACTCAGTGTAATCTCTTCTAACTACAAATTTGGTTTTAACAGGTAATTTTTGGGCTGCAAGTCTCATTGCTTCCTTAGCTACGCGCAAAGGAACACCGTCAGCTTCAAAAAGAATACGACCGGGTGTAATACGAGCCACGAAATATTCCGGGGCACCTTTTCCTTTACCCATACGAACCTCGGCAGGTTTTTTGGTTACCGGTTTATCGGGGAATATTCTAATCCAAATCTGACCTTCACGTTTCATATAACGGGTAACAGCCTGACGGGCGGCCTCAATCTGACGTGAGGTCATCCAAGCCTGTTCCAGTGTTTTTATACCAAAGGATCCGAAAGCAAGCTCATGGCCTCTGCCGGCATTGCCTTTCATGCGTCCTTTTTGTTGTTTTCTGAATTTGGTTTTTTTAGGTTGTAACATGCCTATTTACCTTTTATATTGTTAACTTCTGCTTTCTATCTTCTACGTCTTTGGCGTCCGCCTGATTTGGGTGCACCCCCTTGTTTGTTTTTACCAAACTGTGCTGAAGGTACCAATTCGGGGCGGCCATAAATTTCACCTTTGAATATCCAAACTTTAATACCGATACGTCCGTAGGTGGTATGTGCCTCTACCAAAGCATAGTCGATATCAGCTCTTAAAGTATGCAAAGGGATACGACCTTCTTTGTATATTTCGCTACGTGCCATTTCGGCACCGCCTAAACGACCTGAAATTTGTACTTTGATACCTTCGGCACCTAAACGCATGCTGGAAGCAATGGCTGTTTTGATGGCACGACGGAAAGAGATACGACCTTCGATTTGTTTGGCGATGGTATTACCAACAATGGTAGCATCGAGTTCGGGGCGGCGAATTTCGGAGATGTCGATTTGCACTTCCTTATTGGTAAGTTTTTTCAACTCCTCTTTCAATTTAGCCACTTCCTGTCCACCTTTACCGATAATAATACCCGGACGGGCAGTAAGAATGGTAATGGTTATAAACTTCAATGTACGTTCAATCACAATTTTTGAAACACCTGCTTTGGCAAGACGGGCATTGAGATATTTTCTGATCATATCATCTTCCACCAATTTCTCGGAGAAATTTTTTCCACCATACCAGTAAGAGTCCCATCCTTTGATGATACCTAACCTGAGTCCTATTGGATTAGTCTTCTGTCCCATTAAACTATTTATTAAAGTTCTTAATTTTCGTTATTTTCAGATTCGGAAACCTCCACCTGATTCATATCGTCTAAACGATTTCCCAGAATCAATGTAACGTGGTTAGAGCGTTTTCTCACTCTGTAAGCTCTTCCCTGAGGTGCAGGTTGAACACGCTTAAGCATACGTCCACTGTCAACACTGATCTCTTTTACGTAAAGAGCATTATCTTCGATGCGGGCGCCTTCGTTTTTAACTTCCCAGTTAGCCACGGCTGAACGCACGAGTTTAAAAAGTCGGCCGGCAGCTTCCTTGTTGGTATGCTGCAACACGTGCATCGCTTTTTCAACATCCATCCCACGAACCAAATCAGCAACGAGCCTCATTTTACGTGGTGAGGTGGGTACATTACGCTAGCGTGCTATGTACAGATCTTTACGTTCTGCTTTACGCTTTTCGGCACTATTATGTTTTCTAGATCCCATTTTTGCTTAGCTTTATTTTCTACCTTTATCTTTTTTACCTGCATGACTTCTGAAAAGACGGGTTGGGGCAAACTCACCGAGTTTATGACCTACCATGTTTTCAGTAATGTAAACAGGGATAAATTTATTTCCATTATGGACGGCAATGGTTTGTCCTACAAAATCAGGAGAAATCATCGAGGCTCTGGACCAGGTTTTAATCACGGATTTTTTTCCTGATTCGATGTTGGCCATCACCTTCTTTTCCAGTTTATAATGAATATATGGTCCTTTTTTTAATGAACGGCTCATAGTATTATCTGTTTACGATTATTTCTTGCGTTTTTCAATAATGTACTTGTTAGAATCTTTCTTCTTAGCACGGGTTTTGTAACCTTTAGCAGGCAAACCTTTGCGTGAACGAGGATGTCCACCCGAAGATCTTCCTTCGCCACCACCCATTGGGTGATCGACCGGGTTCATGGCTACACCACGTACGCGAGGGCGACGTCCTAACCAGCGGCTACGTCCGGCTTTACCCGATTTTTCGAGGCTGTGGTCGGAGTTCGACACCATACCTACCGTAGCTCTACATGTTTGCAAAATCATTCGGGTTTCCCCTGAAGGAAGTTTAATGATAGCAAACTTACCATCACGAGTCATCAACTGCGCGTAAGAACCGGCACTACGAGCCATTTTTGCTCCCTGACCCGGACGTAACTCGATGTTATGAATGATGGTACCAAACGGAATTTCGGAAAGGTAGAGTGTATTTCCCACTTCGGGAGAAACGCCTTTACCGGAAACGATGGTTTGGCCAACTTTCAGTCCATGAGGAGCAATGATATAGCGTTTTTCACCGTCAGCATAAAAAACCAGCGCAATACGTGCGGTACGATTAGGATCGTACTCGATGGTTTTTACTGTAGCGGGAATACCTTCTTTATCACGTTTAAAGTCGATAATTCTGTATTTCTGTTTATGACCGCCTCCTACATTGCGGATGGTCATATGTCCTTCACTGTTTCTACCTCCGGTACGTTTTTTAGGAGCCAGCAAACTTTTTTCAGGTTTGGTAGCTGTAATATCGTCGAACGCGCTGATAATCTTGAAGCGCTGACCCGGGGTTGTTGGTTTATATTTTTTCAGAGCCATTTCTAAATGTTGCTAAAAAAATCAATAGATTCACCTTCTGCTAATGTCACAACAGCCTTTTTAAAGGCCCTAGTCTTGCCAGTAATAACACCTGATTTAGTAAATCTGGATTTACTTTTACCGGAATAGTTCATGGTATTTACGGCAGTAACCTGCACACCGTACAATTCTTCCACTTCCAGTTTGATTTGGATTTTGTTGGCATGTTTGTCAACAATAAAACCATACTGGTTGAGGGCATCGCTTTTGGCGGTCATTTTCTCCGTAATTACCGGTTTCATAATAATTCCCATCTTCTTACTCTTTATTATTTGGCAAATAATTCGTTGATGGTTTTCAATGAGCTTTCAAACATGATAATTTTGTTGGCATTAAGCACATCGTATGTATTTAATGAGTCAGCGCCAACAATTTTAGCCTTTTGAACATTGCGCGAAGAGAGATAAAGGTTTTCATCCTTCTCGTTTAACACCCATAAGGTTTTTTTATTATCGAGTTCGAATCCTTTTAAAATGCTAACAAACTCTTGAGTTTTGGGAGCATCCATTGTAAAATCCTCAACTACTATAATCTCGTTATCTTTTGCTTTATAGGTAAGGGCCGATTTACGGGCTAACCTTTTAACTTTTTTGTTAAGCTTAAAATGATAATCGCGGGGATGTGGACCGAAGACACGGCCACCACCACGGAACAAAGGGTTTTTAATATCCCCGGCACGAGCGGTTCCGGTTCCCTTTTGTCTTTTAATCTTACGCGTACTACCGGTAACATCACTTCTTTCTCTGGAATCGTGAGTTCCCTGACGTTGGTTTGCTAAATACTGTTTTACATCGAGGTAAATAGCATGGTCGTTGGGTTCAATTCCAAAGATGGAATCATCCAGCAAAACCTTTTTGTCTGTAGCTTGTCCGCTCTTTGAATGAACTACTAACTCCATCTCTCTATTTTTACGTATGAATTATTAGGACCGGGTACCGATCCTTTAACTACTAATAAATTCTTTTCCGGAACGATTTTCATAACCTGAAGGTTTAATACTTTAACGGTATCACCACCTGTACGGCCTGCCATTCTCATTCCTTTAAATACTCTTGAAGGGTATGAAGAGGCGCCAATTGAACCCGGTGCTCTTAAACGGTTGTGCTGACCGTGTGTTGCATCGTTAACCCCTTTAAAGTTGTAACGTTTAACAACGCCCTGAAATCCTTTTCCTTTGCTGGTTCCTTTAACGTCAACGAATTCGCCTTCGCTAAAAACGGTAACATCAACAATTTCACCAAATTTTTTCTTCTCTTCAAAACGGGTGAATTCTGACATGAGTCGTTTTGGTGTTGTACCAGCTTTTTTGAAATGACCTTTAAGAGCTTTGGTGGTATGCTTGTCCTTTTTATCTTCAAATGCAAGCTGAATTGCTTCGTACCCATCGTTCTCCATTGTGCGAACCTGAGTTACCACACATGGACCAGCTTCGATAACGGTGCAGGGAATGTTTTTCCCGTTCTCGTCGTAAATGCTGGTCATCCCTATTTTCTTACCTAATATTCCTGACATGATATTATTCTTTAAGCCTGTGTGTCAAATATTCATCAAACTTTAATCTCAACTTCAACACCACTGGGCAGTTCCAGTTTCATCAAAGCATCGATTGTTTTTGAGGTTGAGTTGTAGATGTCCATCAGCCGTTTATAGGTACTGAGTTCAAACTGCTCCCTCGATTTCTTATTTACAAAGGTTGAACGGTTAACCGTAAAAACCTTTTTGTGAGTTGGTAAAGGGATAGGACCTGTAACAACAGCTCCGGTGCTTTTTACCGTTTTTACAATCTTTTCGGCTGATTTATCAACCAAATGATGATCGTACGACTTTAGTTTTATTCTAATTTTTTGGCTCACTTTATTAATTATTATTTTTAACTAACAATTCCTTTTGCCTTATTAACAACCTCTTCTGCAATGGCTGCAGGAGCTTGTTCGTAGCTATTAAATTCCATGGTTGATGTTGCGCGTCCCGATGTTAGCGAACGTAACTGGGTTACGTAACCAAACATTTCTGACAAAGGCACTTTAGCCTTAACCACCTGATATCCTACTTTAGCAGAGATATCTTCGAGGATTGCACGACGTCTGTTTAAGTCACCGGTAACATCACCAAGGTAATCATCCGGCGTAACAACTTCTACTTTCATAATGGGTTCCAAAAGAACCGGTTTTGCTTTTTTAGCTGCGTTGCGGAAACCCAGTTTAGCAGCCAGTTCAAACGAAAGCTGGTCGGAGTCAACAGGGTGAAAGCTACCGTCAAACAGACGAATGCTCATGCTTTCGACAGGAAATCCTGCCAACGGCCCGTTCGACATAGCCATTTCAAAACCTTTTTTAACCGACGGGATGTATTCTTTTGGAATATTACCGCCTTTAACTTCGTCAACAAATTCCAAACCTTCTTCCAGTTCAACGGCAGGGCCAATTTCAAATTGAATATCGGCAAATTTACCACGACCACCGGTCTGTTTTTTGTAAACTTCTTTATGCTTAACGCTAAGTGTTAACGCTTCTTTGTAAGCAACCTGAGGTTGGCCAACATTACACTCAACATTAAATTCGCGCTTCATCCGGTCGATAAGAATATCGAGGTGGAGTTCTCCCATACCTGAAATAATGGTTTGTCCCGAATCTTCATCGGTACGTACCTTAAAGGTTGGGTCTTCTTCCGAAAGTTTAGCCAGTGCCATTCCCATTTTATCCATATCTTTTTGAGTTTTAGGCTCAAT
>CAZKGB010000020.1:0-15609 GCA_964551935.1 uncultured Lentimicrobiaceae bacterium
GATAAAAATTCAGGCCTGTCCTTGGCAATCACGCACGAGTTGGGAGAGATAGAGACCTCGCAATTGGTAAAGGCATACAGGGCATCAATCGTTTGGTCAGGTGAAACGTTGGAAGCAAGATGGATAACAATTTCGACATTTTCAGCCGTGTTATCATCTATTTTTTTAATCTTAATTTTTCCTTTATCGTTGGCAGCCACAATGGAATCGATAAGGGAGCCGGTGTTGGTGGTAAAGGGTATTTCGGTAATCACCAGGGTTTTTTTATCCTCTTGATGGATTCTGGCCCGCAACCGAATCTTTCCACCTCTGAGCCCTTCGTTATACCTGGAAAAATCAGCCAGCCCGCCGGTTTGGAAATCGGGTAACAGCTCAAAATCTTTCCCTTTTAAATAACGGATAGAGGCATCAATAAGTTCGTTAAAGTTGTGGGGTAATATTTTAGAGGCAAGTCCAACGGCAATACCTTCCACCCCCTGAGCCAGCAGCAACGGGAATTTTACCGGAAGTGAAACCGGCTCCTTATTCCTGCCATCGTACGAAAGTTTCCACTGGGTAGTCTTCGGATTAAACACCACCTCTTTGGCAAACTTCGATAAACGCGCTTCGATGTAACGGGGAGCGGCGGCACTATCGCCGGTAAGGATGTTTCCCCAGTTACCCTGGGTTTCAATCAATAAATCTTTCTGACCAAGTTGCACCAGCGCATCGCCTATTGAGGCATCCCCGTGAGGGTGAAACTGCATGGTGTGCCCGATAATGTTTGCCACCTTGTTAAAACGGCTGTCGTCGAGCCGGTACATGGCATGCAAAATACGGCGCTGAACCGGTTTTAATCCATCGTTAATATCGGGAACAGCACGCTCCAATATTACATACGATGCGTAATCAAGAAACCAGTTCTTGTACATTCCGCTCAAATGAAGCGTACGATGCTCCTCCTCGCGGTTTTGATCCTGAGGTTTCTCTTCCAATCCTTCTATTTCATCGATGTCTCCCATACCTAAAACTACTTAAACTATTTCCACCAACGCAGCATCATAACTTCTGCCAGCAATAACAAAGCTGCGAAGATAATAAATAGCTTCCAAAATTGTGCTCCTTTTTGCTGTTGGTTGATAACTTCTCTGACATTGTTAATTTTTCCATCTAAAACCGTGTAGTGTTTCAGCGGACTGTTCTGCAACACGCTATCAAGCATTTGTCTATTAAAAAAGTGCATATCCGATTCTTTACGGTTGTAGTTAAAGGCAAGCAAACTGAGTACTGAATCGCTTTCAACAGCCTGATAGATACCCGCCACGGAGATCCCGTCGTAAAGTTGCAAAACGGTTTTGCCGGCCCGGTGATGCTGTCCGGGGATAAAACTATATTGGCTGTTCTGTTGCTTTAGGGTTATTGTATTATCTCCTTCGGAGGATGTGTTCAAGGGCAAAACTACCTTTTCATCATTACCCATGTAATAAAAAAGGTTAGTCTTTTTATCAGCTGTTAATGCCAACCCGTACATCACCGAGGCAAACAGAGGATTCAGAGCAAAGTCGGTTATCTGTTTGTTTATCGGCGCTGTTAAAACATAGATTGATCCTTCTCCCGAATTTTTACGAACAAGAAAATCATCGCCGTTTAACAACGAAAGCAGGCTGACGGATGACGAGGCGGCACGGTGTTGCATCTTATAGTGAAAACTCAGCTTGGGTAAAGCGGCATTGTCAGGAACACGGGTTAACCCTTCTTTAAATAACCGATCTGACATTTTAATCCCTTTAACCCTCGTGGAAACGGTATCGGAACTGATAAAACTTCCCATTTGCCAAGGCTTTAAAAACCGGTTGATTGCCGCAGGGTTGTCGTCACGTGATGGGATAAACAACAGGTTTCCTCCCTGCTTAACAAACTGCATTAAAGCATCGGACAGACCGCTGGTAACTTCAGGTAATTCATCAATAACAATAAGTGAATACCCGGAAAAAGTAGCAGGGTCGAGTTGCAGGTACGACTTTGCATGGTAAGAAAAGATAGTATCCGCACCATAAAAAGTCGCCAAATAAATATTGGGGTTTTCCGAAAAAATATCCAGCACCTTAATCCTGCTGTTCACCTGAAAAGTAAAGTAAAGATTATCATCAAAAGTAACGGGATAGTCTTCGATGGTAAGTTTACCGGCTTGCCAGCCACTGTTACGGGTAGTAAACGACAGCGACACCACAACCGTTTTAAAAGCCGGAAGGTCGACGCCTGTAACAGCACGCTGAACGCCATCAATTACCAGTGTTAGCAAGACTTTTTCGTAAGCCGCTGCCGAAGTATTAACCAGCACCACCTTCATCTCCGCTTGTTTGCCCGGCAGAACCAGCGGCTTAGTAAAGTAACAGGAATCGATGTAAATATTTTTATTCTGAACCTGTTCCAGCGGAAAAAAATAATAGTTATCCGTGCTGTCAACCGCAAATTGCCGGAAGCCGGTACTGTTTTGTTGAAAATCGGAAAACCAGTATGAATCCACTCCGTTGAATTTGTTTAACAGCTTACGCCGGCGCTGATTTACCGACGACAACAATCGTGTAGAAGGAGTAACCTTTAGATGATCTATCTCCTTTAAAATTTCATCGCGGTTTAGCAGCTTTTTCCCGGAAGTGTAATCGTTTGTCTGCAACAGGTATCGCTGGTCGCGACCCAAATTCTTTACCAGATCATCTGCCATCCGCCGGGCATTTTCAAAAAGCATCCCGGTTTCCCCTTCGGCCATCATGCTAAAGGAGTTATCGATAAAAATCGCTTTAACCTTTGAATTAATATTTTTACCTTTACTACGGAGGCGAGGGCTTGCAAAGGCTAACACGATTAAGGCAACCGCACCCATCCGCAGCAACAAAATAATAAGATGCTTCAGCTTGTTTTGCTTCCGGGTTTGCCGCGTAATGTTCCTTAAAAACTCAATGTTGCTAAATGGCAACTTCCGATAACGCCTAAAGTTGAACAGGTGAATAATCAGCGGTATCAGCAGTGCCAACAGCCCCCACAATATTTCGGGATGGATAAAATACATAGCTTGTTTTGGTAAAGATGCAAAAGTAAAGAAATTGATGACATGGAGGAGATACAAGGTGGGAAGTGGTGAAATGGTGAAGTGGCGAAGTAGCGAAGTTGAGAAGTTGAGAAGTTGAGAAAGAACGACGGAATGAATTTGCAAAGGGATACCCGCTTCGCGCCTTAGCGCCTTTGCGGTGAAATTAAGCGAAGTTATGGAAAGTGATGTATTATTGGAGTCCCAAGAGTTACTCCATACAGCTTACTGCTTCCTGCCTACTCCTTACTTCTTACTTCTTACTTCTTACTGACTGGGAAGCAAAGTGTAAACAGGTAAGTCAGCTTAACAAGGTAACAAAGGACCGAATTGACTTACGGCACAATAGTTGTAAAATTCCGAACCGAACGTTCATCCTTTCTTTACAATAATCATTAAATATCAAACAAAATGAAAAAATTACTGCTGGTATTAACTGTTGTATTCCTTATCAATCCCGTGTTCTCACAAGAAAAAACCAAACAACAAGAGGTTGGATTGGCTTTTTATAATTTTAACGCCTTTGGAATTGTGTATAAAACAGGCACTAATAAATCGTTGTGGCGTTTTAGTACACTTGTTGCCAACGGAAGAAACGAAAAGCAGACAATAGACACCACTCCCAATAATAATTCGAGTTTAGGATTCAGGATTCAATTTGGCAGAGAATACCGGAAAGCGATTTCCGACCAATTCGAATTTCGCTATGGTACTGATCTGTTTTACGGTTTTTCGTATTCTGCCGAAGAGCAAAACAGCAGCACCATGAGCAGCCGGGACTTTTCACTGAAAACCACCAGACATACTTTCGGAATTAATCTGGTTTTAGGCTTTAATTATATTATTAAAAAACATATTGTTATTGGAGCCGAGATGCTCCCCTACCTAAGCTATCTACACATGAAAAGGGTGTATGATTCAACTATTTCAGGAGAGATAACAGATACCACAAAAGGATTTTCCTGGGGCTTTACCAACCAATCGGTTCTGATATCGCTGGCCTACAGATTTTAGATTCATAAAAGCAGGCTTTAAGATTTAAAACTAATAATTCTTAAACAGACGTTTAAACTCCACCACATCCGACCATGCAGGCAGGAGCTCGATTAACCTGGCTCCTGTTTGTTTTTTAAATAAAAAATAGTTGTACACCACAACAACTAAATAGCTAACCGAAACGGCTCCGGCAGCACCAAAAAATCCATACACCGGTACAAGAATTACAGCCAGAAGCAGCACCACCGAAAAACCGATTATGTTGGCGTAAAGGTTAATTTTAGGATTTCCCAACCCACTGAAAAAGTGTGCAAAAACCGCATTAGCTGCCAAGGCCAGCACCCCGGGTGCCAATAACAAGATAACCGGTTTCACGCTGACAAACTCTGCCCCAAAAACCCACCCGTACACCGATACAGGAAGCACCAGCATAACTATAAGACCCATCAGCGTTAGCACTACCGATACTTTTAAAAGTTTAATGGTTATCTCTTTAGCATAAATCGTATCCGTTGTGTTCGATAATTTTGAGAACTGTACCAGTGAAATACTTTGCCCTATCAGCTTCAATCCTTCGGTAAGTTGTGTGCCGGCGGTAAGAACACCCAGCGAAGAGAGCCCTGTAAAATACCGTACCAGATAATATCCTATCCGTTTATTTCCGATAAAAAGAATATTGGCCACCGACGTTAATAAGCCAAAACGAAAAACCTCTCCGGCCACCTTTCCCAGGTTATACAACCGCCATTCGCTTTCCCTGTAAATCACACTTATAAAACTTGCCATCGCCCCAAAAGCGTACGAACCATACAGCGCCAAAACATAAGATCCAACAGTTTTATCTTCTTTAATGTAAATCAGGTAAACAAAAACCAGCAGCAGCACCAGCGTTTGAACCGTAAACAAAATGTTGTACGTTTTAATTCTTTCTTTCCCCAGCAACAAATTATATTGCGTAAGCATGTAAGCACTAATGGCAGCGAGCACCAAAATATGGAACTCATACCCGTGAGGCACTACCGTATGGTAGAGCTCGGGGAAAGCAAACCCCATCAGGCTAAAGAGAAACGCGAAACCAACAATAGCAACAATGATCCAGCTATACGAAATAAACAGCAAGTTAGCCACCGAAGTGCGCGAAGCCATGTAAACAAGTGAGCTGCCGGCAAACAAATCGATAAAAAGTTGAATGATATTGATGTCTAACAAAATCAGCCCTATGGTTCCCATGCCTTCGCTACCCAAATTGCGGGTAATCACGAAAAGAACCGCGAAAGTAACCACCGCATTTATCAATCGAGCGCCTGCCGTTCCAAGAATTTTTTTAAACATTGATACCTTTTGAATAAAAAACAAAGGTAGTAATTCGGGGGGAACATCAATATGGAAAGCTTTGAAACAGACAATAATTTCTGCTTCGTTCAGCAACTACCTGATTGTTTTACTGCGCAACCACGGAAAAGTTTATCTTTGTATAAATGAATTCTCACCATGGCATTAGACATTCAGACTCTTTTTTACAAAAAAATTAAACGTCAAAAGTTTAACCGGACCATTGGTTTGTTTGGTGCTACTACAATAGGTGTTGGCGCTCTGATGGGGGCAGGCATTTATGTTCTTATTGGAGAAGCGGCTAAAACAGCAGGCCCGTCGCTTATTTTAACCTATTTACTTTGCGGGTTACTGGCTTATGCCACCACACTGCTTTACGCCGAGTTAGCCCGTGTTATACCACGCTCGGGGGGTGGCTACACCTATGCTTATGATGCTTTGGGAAGCATAGGTGGTTTTACTACAGGGTGGTTTTTAGCCCTGGGAAGCCTTTTCGCCAGCGGTATTTACGCCATTGGTTTTGCCGAGTACAGTATGGCACTTGCCGGTTTTAAACTCACTCCTTTTGAGATTCGTTTAATAGCAGTAGGCATTACCCTTCTGTTGGCAGCTATTAATTTAAGGCCTTCAAAAAACAAAAAATTCAATCTTCAAAACTGGATTGTATGGGGTAATGTCATTATCCTGGCACTTTTAATAACAGTTTCTTTTTTCCATTTGAATCCCGAAATAGCCAAGCCTGTTTTTCCAAAAGGATTTGGAGGAACCTTCGGAGCCATTTCCATTATTTACATCTCCTTTTTCGGCTTTCAGTTAATTGCCAATAATGCCGACGAAATCATCGAACCCGAAAAGACCATTCCCAAGGCCATGAAAATTTCAATGCTTATCAGCATAGGGTTGAACCTGTTGGTTGCTGTTGCAGCCATTATGACCATTCCCTGGAAAGAGCTTTCGGAAAGTCAGGCTCCATTGGTACTGGTTGCCAACAAGGTTTTAAATGGCAAAGGATGGGTAATCATCTCCATAGGTGGTATTTTAGCCTCGCTGGGAGCATTAAGCAGCACACTGATTTCGCAAAGCCGGCAGACCTACGCCATGGGAAAAGACAAATTTTTTCCTGACCCCCTCGGGAAACTTGACAGCAAAACCAATCAGCCTAAAATGGCTCTTTTAATAGGAGCCGGATTGGTAGCACTGCTTTTGCTTTCGTTTGATGTTAACTTTATTGCCAAGGCGGCCAACTTCAGTCTGATTATTTCGCTGTTACCGGTTTCGCTGGCACTGTGGAAAATCTACCGGGACAATCCATCGGCAAAACCTAAGGCCAAATGGAAACACTATTTACCGCATGCCACCCTTATTATCAACCTGGGTTTGTTAATGAGCCTTGGCATTGTTTCACTGGCATTTGGTCAGCAGCTGGCACTGGTGGGAGCCGCCATCTATTTTTTCTATTCCAGAAAAAGAGAAAAAAAGGGCAGGGAAGGCCTTAACATTGTGCTGGAGGATAAAAAGAAATTTTCGCTATTTAGCACCAACAAGGTTATTGTTACCATGTCGAACCCGGAAACACAAAAATCGCTGCTGATGTTTTCGGACACCCTGCTGGCCAAAAAGGGTGGCGAAGTAGTGGTGCTTGCCATTAAAAATGTTCCTTCGGATATCGATTTTTATGAAGCGCTTTCGGAAGCAGGCGAAACCCTGGAAATTATCAAGCGCAGCGTAACGATGGCTAAAGATAAGAACATTAAAATACAACCTGTTGTAAGAGCCTCGCGCGATGTAGCTATGGGCATTATTGATGCTGCGGAAGAGCTTAAGAGCCACCTTATCATCATGGGATTTCCAAAACCTCAGCTTGATGGCAAACCGGGAATCCTTATCAAAGTTCTTAAAAACAGTTACACCGATGTTATCGTGTTGAATCTGAAAATCAGAAGCGAAAATTTTAAACCGAAAAAAATCGGTGTTTATGTTCACGATGCAGCCAACTTAAATCTTATGCTCGTTTGTGCCACGGCTGTTGCCGAAAAGCATGACGCCAAGGTCATTATAAAAGCCTACCTTCCCGAAAAATACAACAAAAGACAAAAGGCTAAGATTGACAAAATGATGGTTGAGAGTTTAGAGATTTTTAATTCACCGGCACTTTACGAAATTAATGTTAATGTTAGCAACAACCCGTTAGAGGATTTAATCGCACAATCGGAAACGCTGGACGTATTAATTGTAGGCACCGAGCAACTTGGAAACGAAAACAAGTTCGAGCATTCGTTACCCTTTCAACTGGCTCGCCACGCGCACTGTTCAGTAATTTTAGTCAAAACCGTTAGTAAATTTAAGAAGCTGATAAACGGACTCTAAAAAAGCACAAGACCGGCAAGCAATTCTATCTCCTATTTTTCAACCACTTAAAATAAAGCAGTAATAATTCCCTGTGGAATTATGGTAAAATTGAAAACAGCATTGTTAACAATAATAATCTGCGAGAATTAAATTAATGAAGACTTCTGCTTTTTGCTCTTTCCCGGTAACTTGCGTGTAAAGTACCAAAACATAAAAGCAACAACAATGAAGTACAATAATCGCAACCAACCTGTGGCATTAACATCAACCCCGGCAACAAGTTTCGACTCAGGTGCATCACCATGACAACGAATAACAGGATTTAAATAATACATAGTACCATCCTCAAAACCGACTTCTGTTCTGATATACTGATCTTCGGGTTGAATAGTATAAAAAACCGAATCAGCACTATTTACCAATTTTACCTCCCGGCCGCCTTGTTGAATAAACCGAATGGTTTTTGCTTTTTGATTGAGTGTAACGGTTAAGATGTTTTTACTCAAATCAACCTTCTTTAACCGGGACAAACCGCTCCTTTTTCCTTCATTATTTACGGGAGTCTTCCCATTTTTAGCTGGTAAGATAACACCATAGGAGATTCCGCTTTTTAATGAATGGATAAGTTCATCCTGAGAATGTTCCGGTGCATACACCATCGTAAAACAACGGGGTTGTCCGGTGGTTAATCTGCTATCAATCAACAACCAGGCATTTTGTCCAGAGCTCAGTGCCGTATCCCATTCGGCAACCGACACTGTTTTACCGTTGGATATCTCCAATAAATCGTAATGGGTAAGTTTTTTTAAATCGCGGAAGGAGTAGCCGGGGTTTTCCAATGCAACAATTTCGTTATGGGGTCGTAGTCTGTCGATTATCCACTGTTTAAGTCCGGTTGTTTGAACCAGAGGCAAATCAATCCATAACACCTGCTCCGCCCCTACGCAAAGCTGTTTGATTTTAAACAAGTTAAATCCATGAGTATATGCTGTAATGGAACGCTGTTGCTTAGTAATTTTTTGATTTTCGGCTAATATAGAAAAAGTACTATCGGGGTTAAATTTCACAGGATGATCGGTTATATTCAAAACTTTCCATCCGGACGGTTGAGCATTGGCATAAGGATTATAAACATTATCTCCACTAAAGGGCTTTGATTCTGAAAACCGATACACCGGGGCAAAGAAATAAAAAAGCAAAAGTAAACTCAAAAGGATACCTGCCAACACCGCAATAGTTTTAATCATTTGTTTCATTGAACACCATTTGTTAATTGTTGCCATCCGCAATTATGATAGCAAAGATAATAGTTTCCTGACGCCTGTTTTAAAATTGCAAAACTTTTCCAAATACAACCTTTTTCCCAATATTGTAATTTTTTTCATATTTAGAACGATTACCTTTGCTTAAACCAACTATTTAGCCTACTTTTGTATTATTAAAATCAACTACCTAAGTTTACTTATTATATTTGAACTAAAAAAGTAAGCATTAATGAACACATTTAAAATTTTCGTTATAGAAGATGACCCGTTTTACGGGGAACTTTTGCGCAGACATTTAGCGTTAAATCCTGATAACGAAGTTTTTTTATTTTCTACAGGAAAAGAAGCTCTGGCCAATTTACATATAAGTCCGCATTTAATTTCACTCGACTACAGGCTTCCGGACTTATCAGGAATGGAAGTTTTAAAAAGGATTAACTCTGCCCGGCCTGATATTCCGGTAATTATTGTATCGGGGCAGGAAGACATTAATACGGCTGTTGAATTATTACGCATGGGCGCTTATGATTATTTTGTTAAAGACGACCACACTAAAACAAGACTTTGGAATGCCTCTAACAAAATCAGGGAGAATCTCCTGTTAAAAAATGAACTTTCAGAATTAAAAGAAGAGGTTAGCAAGAAATATGAGTTTGACAATATTTTAAAGGGCAACAGTCAGGAGATGCAGCGTATTTTCAAGCTTATGGGGCGTGCTATAAAAACCAACATTACAGTTTCCATTACCGGCGAAACCGGAACCGGTAAAGAACTGGTTGCAAAGGCCATTCATTACAATTCAAGCCGTGCCAACAAACCCTTTGTGGCCGTTAACGTTTCGGCTATTCCTAACGAGCTTATTGAAAGCGAACTTTTTGGATATGAAAAAGGGGCGTTTACGGGAGCCAATACTCGTAAAATCGGAAAGTTTGAGCAGGCCAGTGAAGGGACTCTTTTTTTAGATGAAATTGGTGAAATGGGACTGAATATGCAGGCAAAAATTCTGCGAGTACTTCAGGAAAATGAGCTCACGCGAATTGGAGGAAACACAGTAATTAAAATTGCCCCCAGAATTATAATTGCCACTCATCGTAACCTTGCCGAAGAGGTTAGAAAAGGTAACTTCAGAGAAGACCTCTATTACCGAATTTTAGGTCTTCCCATCGAGCTGCCCCCGTTGCGCGACAGAGGCCACGATATTTTGATATTGGCAAAATATTTTAGCGACACCTTTTGTCGGGAAAACGAAATTCCCGTTAAAGCCATTGTAAAAGAAGCCCAGAACAAACTGTTAAATTACACTTTTCCCGGAAATGTAAGAGAGCTCAGAGCAGTAATTGAACTGGCATGTGTACTGTCGGATACTGACATTATCGACACATCCCATATTAACTTCAACTCCACAAACTCTTTATCCGATTTTTTGTTACAGGAGACTTCGTTAGCAGAATACAACAAAAAAATTATTCGTTATTTTTTAGTTAAATACAACAACAACGTAAACCTCGCTGCAAAAAAACTGGACATTGGAAAATCTACCATTTACCGTATGCTAAAAAATAATGAACTTTAACAGGGTTATTAATTTAAATACCTCTACAAATATGCCGGACACTAACTCTATCAACCTGACCAAACTGCGATCCTACGTGGGAGACAATACTTCTGATGTGGAAGATATGATTCAACTCTTTTTACAAATCATACCCAAACAAAAGGAGAGGTTAGAAAAAGCATTTGAGCAACATAACTGGGAAGATTTAAACTACACTTCGCACCAAATCAAACCCTCTTTGGATATCTTAGGGCTTCAGGAGGCAAAAGAAAAAGCCAAAATTATTGAAAGCCTTTCCAAAACAGGTAATAATATTGAATTGTTAGAACAATTTGTTACCGGTTTATGCCAGGATCTTAGTGACGTTTGCAACGAACTTTCTACCATATTCCCCAACCTGAGAAACAAACCTTAAAAGCGATATTGAATTTTTTCAAGAAACAAGCCGGCTGCCGGAACAGAAAAACCGGCTCGCGATCTGTTTTTCGCTTTTATGATGTCAACCATTTCTTCCGGAGACATTTTTTCTTTACCTATCTCCAACAGGGTACCCACAACAGCCCTAACCATATTGCGTAAAAACCGGTCAGCTGTTATGGTGAAAACCCATTTACCATCCGAAAAACTATCCCATCTCGCCTCCGAAACAACACATAAATTGGTGGCAGTTTGAGTGTGCAGCTTTGAAAAACTTGTAAAATCGCTAAACGCCAACAGTATAGCGGCAGCCTTGTTCATCTTGTCAATATTCAATGGTCCGTTATAAAAATAGCTAAACCTGTTCTCGAACGGGTTTTTAACACGGTTGATATAGTATTTGTAAGTACGCGACACGGCACTGAATCTTGCATGCATTTGACTATCTACCTGAAACAACGCATAAACTACAATATCTTTTGGCAGAAACCGGTTTATTTTAAAAACAAAATCCATTTCCGACGATATGGGCTTTTCCACCTCAAAATGGGCATAAAACTCACGAGCGTGCACGCCGGTATCGGTACGTCCGCACCCGGTTATAGAAATCGTCTCTCTTAACAACAGGCTTATTTTTTGTTCCAGTTCAGCCTGTACGGTATGGGCATTTTGTTGCACCTGCCAACCATGATAGTCGGTTCCGTCGTACGCCAGTTTTAAAAAATATCGCTGCATCTCCAAACAAATATTAAGGTTCAAAAATAGCTAAAACAAACAAACCGCTGCTATCACCTGCTTTTAATGTTGAAATACACCCGAAATTTCAGTTAATTACATCCTTTATATTACTTTTGTAAACACAAAAAATATTTTATTAAAAACAATCGCGTGAAGAATTATTTTCTCTTTTTTATCATTGGTATTTTATTACTACCAACACCATCACAACTTTTTTCTCAGGAAACCATTAATTCAAGGTGGAATATTGGCTTCTCAATTGGCCCCCAGTTTACGAACATCTCTTCGGCAGGGCTCCCTTCTCCCACCGTAAGCGGTGTGGGATATCTGGCGGGTGCCTTTACCGAATATAAGTTATCTCAAGACATTAAAATACGCATTGGATTGAATTATGACCGGAGAGCTTTTAGCGGCAATTATCAGTCAATGGGAATTCAATTTAACGATTCAGTAGTAAGTTCTAACAGCTACTCATCGTACGATTTTAGCTATAAGTTTGATTATGTTACTATCCCGTTAAGTTTTATTTATATCAAAGGGATTGCCAAGCTTAAACTTTTTGTTCAGGGATCGGTATATTACTCATTGTTTTTAACGGCACACCAACAGGGCTACACCGATGTGTTTATTGCGGAAGACGATTACCAGTATGTTGACCATGAGAGTTACCCATACATTCAATCCGGCCACAATCGTAACGAATTTAGCGGTACCACCGACAAACTATTAGGTGCAGAGAAATTTAATACCTACGATTTTGGATTCAACTTTTTTATGGGAGCAATTTATGATTTTTCTGAAAAAGTTGGTATATATTTGTCTCCGGGCTTTACTGCCAGTTTCGGCAAAGTGTTTGAGAATCCAGTATATGATTCAAAATAGACTAACATTTTTAAAATAGAAGCCGGTGTCGTATATCATTTAAACTAAATAATTATGATTAATAATTTACCTTCAAACACCGTAGAAAGATTAAGTTTATACAGAAGAGTTCTTCTCAACTTTCCTTATGAAGAAACTCCCTATATTCATTCCCACCGGTTGGCTCATCTTTTAAAAATAAATCCGGCCCATGTGCGTCGCGATTTAATGTTAATTGGTTTTACAGGCGATATTCACAAAGGATACAACATAAAAAGCCTTATTAAAAAAGTGGGTGATGCCATTGATTGCCGGTACATTCAGAAAGTAGCCTTTATTGGCATTGGTGATATGGGGCGTGCCGTGGCGGAGTTTTTTAACAATATAAACAGCAAACTTAAAGTAGCTGCCACTTTCAGGCTCAACGACGAACCCGTAACGCAATTTATGGAGGTAAAATGCTACAATATTTCAAAGATGAAAGAAATCCTTAAAAAGGAAAAAATTGAGATTGTTGTTTTAGCGGTACCCAAAACTTTTGCTCCTGAAATTACCAAGGCGGTTGTTCAGGCAAAGGTAAAGGGCATATTAAACTTTACTTCCGTTCATCTTCAGGTTCCTAAAGAGGTTCATGTAGAAAATTACGACATGATTGCCAAACTTGAAAAGCTGGCCTATTTTACCAATAAAGATACCTGCCCTTCCAGGGATGAATAATAACTCATTATATTATGGAAAACAATAAATACGATAAATACCTGCAATATGTCGGCGGAGTTCGGTTTTGGATAATAGCTACGGGCATCATTATTTCGTTGGCAGCATTGAAACAAGCAAGCCACATTGTAAATATCATATTGGTAGCTGCCTTTTTAACAGCCATTAGTCTTGCCCCTCTGAATTGGCTAAAAAAGAAAGGCCTGCCCAAATCGCTTTCCATTGTAATTGTTGTGTTTTTAATTATTTTAATTGTTGGCTTAATCGGACTGTTAATTGGTGAATCTGTAAATAACTTTATGGATAAGCTACCCACATACAAGCGCAGTTTGACGACTTTGCCTCCAAAACTAACGAACAGCTGGCGAGCATTGGGATAATCAACAAAAACGACGACATTCTTAGTCACATAACCAAAAAGAGCCTTTTACCAATGGTAGCACCCGTGGCATCGGGCTTTGGCTCAATATTATCAGGATCGGCATTAATATTTATCATCTTTATTTTTATGATTGCCGAGTCGGAACAGTTTTCTAAAAAATTAAATTACATTTCAGCCAACTCGTCAAACCACTCCGAGCAGATACTCAAACAAATTAGAAACTATTTTGGTATTAAAACACTTACCAGTCTGGCTACAGGAATTTTGGTTGGAATATCACTTTATATTTTAGGGGTTCAGTTTGCTGTATTATGGGGGTTTTTGGCATTTATACTTAACTTTATTCCAAGTATCGGTTCGTTTATTGCTGCCATACCGGCTATTTTACTTGCTTTAGTACTCAATGGCCCTATGATAGCCCTTATTGCCCTAATTATCTATCTGGTAATAAATACTATAATAGGCAACGCCATTGAGCCGCAACTTATGGGACGAAATTTAGGATTATCACCGCTGGTCGTATTTTTATCGATGATGCTTTTTGGTTATATACTTGGCCCTATTGGGATGTTGATAGCCACCCCACTGGCCATTATTATCAAGATGCTTTTAGACAACCGGGAGGTGACGCGAAATCTGGGTATTATGATTGGAGACGGACGAGAAATTGAAAAGGAGACAGCGTAGCACGAACCGGAATCAGGAAAAAGATTTATCTCGCGGACATTCAACAGACTGTTAAGTTAATCGAGCAGGTAGTGAAAACTCCCCCACCCTATCACACAGGCTCCCTCTTTTCGGCAAACACCCCGAATAACCGCAAGAGCATGATGCGGAGGCAGGGAAGCACGGAAATGTTACCCTGAACACCCGCCGGCTGATTCTCTATTTTTTTACAATATAGTTCTCAATTAACTTCAAAAGTTCATTCCTGTTAATTGGTTTCGCAATATAATCGTCACACCCGAGTTCAAGGAATTTTTCCTTATCGCCCGCCAGCGCGAAGGCTGTTTGAGCGATAATAACTACATCCTTATTAAACTTTCTAATCTCTTGGGTAGCTTCACACCCCCCCATCACCGGCATTTTTATATCCATCAGCACGATGCGTATGTCAGGGTGATCCTTAAGGATTTCGATAGCCTCCAGGCCATTTTTAGCAAAATAGATGTGGCGAAAACTATTTTTCAGCACTGCTTTCAGGTACTCCGAGCTAACCTCTTCATCTTCGGCAATGAGCAAATCCATGTTGGAAACCGTTTTATTTGTCTCAAAAGGTTCTGTATCAGCAGGAGCAGAATCCTTTCCGGTTTTCCGGTGCTATAGGGAATGGTAACGATAAACCTCGAACCTTTTCCCTCTTCCGATTCCACCCTAATGGCCCCACCCAACATTTCAACATAAGCTTTTGAAATAGCCAGCCCAAGGCCGGAGCCTTCAAACACCCTCGTATCTTCAATATCGGCTTGTACAAAGCGTTCGAAAACAGCTTGCTGACGATCATCAGGAATACCAATGCCGGTATCCTCCACAAAAAACTCTACCTTAGGTTCTTCGTCATCAACAACAACATGGTAGCCAACCAATATCCCTCCCTTTTCGGTAAACTTGATGGCGTTTTTAATCAGGTTAGTCAGAATAGCATGGAGCTTCGATTCATCCGTAATAATTACATCCTCCGGCCCGTCATCGTGAAACATGGTTTCTAACAACAAGTCTTTCTTTCGGGCTTGATACTCAAAAAACGAATGTATCTCCTGCAGCAATTTACCAATCGATACCGGTGACATTGAAACAGACATCTGCCCTGCTTCAATTTTAGAGATGTCCACAATGTCGTTTACCGTGTTGAGCAGTCGTTCGCCGCTAACCGAAATACTTTTAAAACGCGCCTTGTTGTTATAAAATTCTAATGCACTAAAAGTACAAC
>CAZKGB010000021.1:0-10931 GCA_964551935.1 uncultured Lentimicrobiaceae bacterium
TTTTTTTTCATCGAAAATACAATAAAAATCAATTGAGCAGGAATAAAAAAAGCCTCACGATTTTTCGTGAGGCTTAAAAATGTGATCCGTCGGAGGCTCGAACTCCGGACCCTCTGCTTAAAAGGCAGATGCTCTACCTGCTGAGCTAACGGATCATCCGTTTTTTGGAGGTGCAAAAGTACTTCTTTTTTTTAAAATACAAAGTTTTTATTAAAAAATTTACTCTTCTAATATTCCTTTTCCCTGACGGATAATTTCAGGTTCATCACCGGTACAATCAACCACCGTTGAGGCAACATTATCACCATACCCTCCATTAATAACTAAATCAACACGATCCTTGTATTTTTCGTAAATTAATTCGGGGTCGGTGGTGTATTCTAAAATTTCATCATCATCATGAATGGAGGTGCTGACCAACGGAGTGCCTAATTCTTCAATAATGGAAGTAAGAATATTGTTTTCAGGAATTCTAAAACCAATGGTTTTTTTCTTGCTCTGAAAAATTTTTGGAATATTTGAGTTGGCGTTTAAAATAAAGGTAAAAGGACCGGGAAGATTTTTTCTCATCAGCCTGAACGTTTTATTGTCGAAAGGCTTGGTGAACTCAGAAAGCATGCTTAAATCGTTTACGAGAAATGAAAAATGAGCTTTCTCTTTTTTGATACCCTTTAGCTGGGCAATTTTATCCAACGCTTTAGGCTTGTTGATGGAGCATCCCAGAGCATAAACAGTGTCGGTTGGAAAAATAACAACACCACCATTTTCCAATGCATCAATCACCATTTTAATGTGTTTTGGTGCCGGATTTTCCGGATATATTTTTATCATCATAATCAAGAATTTTTTGAATTAAAAATAGGTCTGTTTGAGTAACAAAGATACTAAAATTGCACGAAACCTTTTTAGTGACTGAAAAGTAAATAGCAAATTTTAAAGATTAACTCTATGGCGTGATTTATAAAATCCGAATATTGTTTTAAGATATTGTATTAGGGTGTAAAAAAATAAAAAAGGGGTAAGCTACTTACATCGCACCGCTCAACCACCTACCCTTGCTACCTTCCGATCCTGGGGGAATTCAGTGGGAGCTGGTCGTATAAGACTTACCCCGCGGCAAAAATAATTAATGTTGCATAAACACCAACCTTTTTTGAGTTTTTTTTACCTTTACCTCAAATTTAATTTAAAGCAATAATCATGGAACAAAAATCAATTTTCTCTTCTTCACTGGTTGCCGGCGTATTAGTTTCCGTCGCGTTAATAATTTTTAAGCTGGTGCTGTTTTTACTCGATGTTGACGAGAACTCCTATATGCAGTTTGGTTACTATATTGTGTTTGCATTAGGACTGGCATGGGCTGTTTATTCGGTGCGAAACAGTAAACTCGATGGTTTTGCCACTTATGGCCGGGCTTTTATGATTGGATTGTATGCCTCCATCAGTATTGCCGTGATAATAGCCTTTTATACCTATGTATATATGAAATACATCGACCCATCGTTTGTGGATAATCTTTTGAGCAACGCCGAAAATAAAATGATTGAAACCAATCCAGATATGTCGGAAGAAGATTTGAACAAAGCCCTCGAGATGACTAAAATATTTATGCAGCCCGGTCTTATGTCGGTATTGTCCATATTTGGGAGCATCATCACCGGAGCTATTTTATCGTTGATTGTAGCCATTTTTGCCAAAAGAGAACAGGTCTCTATAGAGGTGTAGTTTTGTAACACATATTGCTATCTTTGTGGCTGCTATTTAAGGTTGTTTACCACTAAAAAATTAAGATGGATATTTCTGTTATCGTACCGTTGTATAATGAGGAAGAATCACTTCCCGAACTGAATGCCTGGATTGCAAGAGTGATGAAAGCCAACGGGTTTTCGTACGAAGTTGTTTATATTGATGATGGTTCCGGGGATAACTCCTGGAAAATTGTAAAAGACCTCTCTGCCAGTTCACCCCATGTAAAGGGTTTGCGGTTTAGACGCAATTACGGGAAGGCTGCCGCTCTAAACGAAGGATTTAAAATTTGTCAGGGTGACGTGGTAATAACCATGGATGCCGATTTGCAGGACAGCCCCGATGAAATCCCCGGTTTGCGTAATATGCTTTTAGATAAAAACCTGGATATTGTTTCGGGCTGGAAGAAAAAAAGGTACGATTCAAAACTTGCTAAAAACTTTCCTTCAAAGCTTTACAACTGGACAACACGTAAGCTTTTTAAAACGAAGTTACATGATATGAATTGTGGCTTAAAAGCTTATCGTAACGAGGTTGTAAAAAACATAGAGGTGTATGGCGAAATGCACCGGTATATTCCTGTTATTGCCAAGTGGGCAGGGTTTACCAAGATTGATGAAAAAGTGGTAACGCACCAAAAGCGAAAATACGGCGTTACCAAGTTTGGAATGGACAGGTTTATAAAGGGCTATCTTGATTTGTTTACCATCAATTTTGTTTCCCGATTTGCCAGCCGCCCCATGCACTTCTTTGGAGCGTTGGGTTCAGTTATCTTTTTTATTGGCTTTGTAATCGCGGGATATTTGTCGTATACAAAATTTGTTTTAGGTATTCCCAGAATGACCGACCGTCCGTTATTTTATTTTGGATTGCTTGCCATGATAATTGGTACTCAACTATTTTTAGCCGGGTTTTTGGGAGAACTTATTTCAAGAAATAACCGGTCTGACAGGGTGTATAAAATTAAAGACAGTGTTGGAGTATTAAACGGGTCGAAAAAAACCAAACAGGAATGGGAAGGCGCCGAAAAGTAGTAGTAATTGGATCGGCCTGGCCGCTGAGGGGCGGACTTTCAGCTTTTAACGAAAGAATTGCCCGGCAATATATAAAGCAGGGAGATGAGGTAACAATTTACACTTTTAGCCTTCAATACCCGGGTATCCTCTTTCCCGGGAAAACACAATATTCATCTGAACCCAAACCCGATGATTTGGACATTAAGGTGAAAATTAATACGGTAAATCCCGTTACATGGTTTAAAGTGGGAAACGAGATTAAAAACCAAAATCCCGATTTGGTAATTATTAAATTCTGGATTCCGTTTGTGGCCCCGTCATTGGGTAAAATAGCACGAATAATCCGAAAAAACGGACACTCTAAAGTAATCTCTATCATCGATAATATTATCCCACACGAAAAACGACCGGGAGATAAACTATTGGGTTCCTACTGGGTAAATAGTGTAGATGGATTTGTTACCATGTCGCGTGCGGTGCTTGACGATTTAAACCTTTTTGATAATCAGAAACCTAAAATATATTGCCCCCATCCGCTTTACGACCACTATGGAAAAATAGAGAATAAAAAGGATGCCAGAAAAGCTTTGGGACTGGATCAGGAAACAAACTACATGTTGTTTTTTGGTTTTATCAGAGATTATAAAGGACTGGATATTTTATTAAAGGCACTAAACAGTGATTATATAAAATCGAATAATATTAAACTTTTGGTAGCCGGTGAGTTTTATACCGACTCGAAACCCTATTTTGATTTAATTGATGAATATAACCTGAAGGATGTTGTTGTTATGTCCAACGATTTTATTCCCGACAGTAAAGTGGCACTCTACTTTAATGCCGCCGATGTGGTGGTTCAGCCTTATAAAGATGCCACCCAAAGCGGGGTTACGCAAATTGCCTACCATTTTGAAAAACCTATTATCACAACCAATGTTGGCGGTTTGGCCGAAATTGTGCCGGATAATGAAGTGGGTTTTGTGGTTGAACCCGATGTAAAAGAAGTTCAACAAGCCATCTTCAGGTTTTATAACGAAAATAAAGAGCATGCTTTTAGGCTTAATGTAAAAAAACTAAAACGGCAATACAGCTGGGACAATATGCTTGCTGCTGTGGATGAGGTTGTTGAAATGTGTAACTCTTCAGCAAATAACTAAACTATGATTATAAGAAGTAAAGCCCCTTTGAGGATTGGTCTTGCCGGTGGGGGAACCGATGTGGCACCCTACTCCGATATTTACGGCGGGGCTATTTTAAATGCTACCCTCAATTTATATGCTTACGCTACCATCGAGCCAACCAACGATGGCCTCATTACCCTTGATGCGGTTGATCGTAACGAAAAGCTTGTGCTAAAGGCTGAAAAACAGCTGGAAACAGATGGCCGTCTGGATTTGGCAAAAGGAATCTACAACAGGTTGATTAACGATTTTGTTAAAAAACCGTTGTCGTTTAAACTAACAACCTATGTTGATGCTCCTCCCGGGTCGGGATTGGGTTCCTCTTCAACCCTGGTGGTGGCCATACTCGGAGCGTTTGTTGAGTGGCTTCAGTTGCCTTTGGGTGAGTACGACATTGCGCGACTTGCCTGGGAGATTGAACGCCTGGATTTGAAAATGGCCGGGGGAAAGCAGGATCAGTACGCGGCAACCTTTGGCGGTGTTAACTTTATGGAGTTTTATAAAGAGAATAAAGTGATTGTTAATCCGCTTCGCATAAAAGCTGAAATTTTGAGTGAGCTGTCGTATAATATGGTGCTTTATTATACCCAAACAAGCAGGTACTCTTCTGATATTATTGAGTCACAAATGAAAAACGTTACCGATAAAAAGGAGGCAACCCTTGAAGCTACCCATAATTTGAAAAAACAGGCGGTTATGATGAAAGAAGCCATATTAAAAGGTGAGCTGAATAAAATTGGTGATATTTTAAACTTTGGATGGGAAAATAAAAAGAAGATGGCTTCAGGAATTTCAAACCCTCAGCTGGATAATATTTATCAAACTGCCATGAGGGCAGGTGCTTCAGGAGGCAAAATATCAGGAGCGGGCGGGGGAGGATTTATGTTTTTCTATTGTCCTCGCAATACGCGCTTTGAGGTTAAAAATGCCTTGGAAAAGCTGGGAGGTTACGTGCTGCCTTTGGAGTTTATTGAAAAAGGACTCTCAACCTGGAGGTTTTAACATGGTAAAAGTTACAGAAGCAATATTGTTGGCCGGCGGATTCGGTACCCGGTTGCAAAGTGTGGTTAAGGACATCCCCAAACCCATGGCCGATATAAACGGAAAACCTTTTTTGCACTATCTTATTGAGTTTTATGCAAAACAGGGAGTCAACCATATAGTTTTGTCGGTAGGGCATCTGCATCATGTAATTCAAAAATATTTTGGCAACCGTTATGGCGATGTTTCCATCAGCTATGCTGTTGAAAATCATCCGTTGGGAACCGGAGGGGCCATTCGGAAATCACTCGAACTAACAAAAACCAACGATGTTTTTGTGGCTAATGGTGATACCCTGTTTGCTGTTGAATTAAAAAAAATTTCCGAATTTCATTTTAGTAAAAATGCCGACTTTACCATTGTGGCTCGCGAGGTAGATGATGTTAGCCGTTTCGGGAGTATTGCGCTGGATGATAAATTGCGAATCAAAGGGTTTGAGGAAAAAAACAGCGCAACAGGCCGTGGCTTTATTAATGGCGGAGTGTACTTGATTGATAAGTCTTTTTTAAAACGGTTCGATTTCCCGGAAAAATTTTCCATCGAAAAGGATTTCTTTGAAAAGCATTTTAACGATGGCGCTTTTTTTGGGAAACCCTGTTCTAATTACTTTATTGACATAGGTATCCCTGAAGATTATGCCAGGGCCAAACAGGAGTTTTTACAAATGTTTTAACAAATTACCGTCTGGTTTGGCTGTTTCCGAATGGTGAGCGACAGAAAACGCAGTTGTAAAATTCATCTCTTCGTAATAAGAATATTTCTCTATTTTTACCCCTTTAAAATTCAGCATTATGAATATCGAAAAAGCCATTGCCGACTCCATATCGGTAAAACAAAAAATATTAGAGGATGTGTCGTTGCAAGCTCAAATCTGGAAAGCAGCAGAGTATTGCATAGAAACATATAGAGACCTCGGCGGAAAAGTGCTGTTTTGTGGAAACGGGGGTAGCGCCGCCGATGCACAACACCTCGCGGCCGAGCTTTCGGGACGCTATCTGTACGATCGTGATCCGCTCTACGCGGAAGCCCTGCACGTAAACACCTCTTATCTCACAGCGGTAGCCAACGATTACTCTTATGACCTAATCTATTCAAGAATGATTAAAGGTTCGGGCAAAAAGGGGGATGTGCTGTTTGGAATAAGTACATCCGGAAACTCAGTTAACGTGATTAATGCTTTAAAACAGGCTAAAGAACTTGGAATGAAAACGGTAGCTTTTACAGGGGCCGGCGAAAGCAAAATGGCTTCTGTTGCCGACCTCTGCATCAAGGTTCCTTCGGAAGATACCCCCCGAATCCAGGAGGCTCACATCATGATTGGCCATATTATTTGCGAAATAATAGAATCGGAGCTTTTTCCCCGTAGTTGATGATGCGTAATTTTTTAAATAATATCAATTCATCCTGGACCCTCTTTCTTGACAGGGATGGTGTTATCAACAAACGGCTGGTTGATGACTATATAAAAAGGTGGGATGAGTTTGAGTTCCTGCCCGGTGTTTTGGAAAGCCTGGCCGTTTTTTCCAAAATATTCGGTAAAATAATCGTGGTAACAAACCAGCAGGGAGTGGGCAAAGGATGGATGACGGAATCGGAATTGAAGGAAATTAATCAAAAAATGGTTGAGAGTATCGAAGAGGCCGGAGGAAGAGTAGATGGTGTTTATTATTGCACCGATCTTAAAAATAAGCCCGGTAATTGTAGAAAACCATCTACGGCTTTGTTTGAAAGAGCCCGGCATGACTTTCCTGAAATAGATCCTTCAAAAAGCATTATGGCCGGCGACTCGCAAAGTGATATTGATTTTGGCAGGAATGCCGGTATGTTTACCGTATTTATTGGTCGTGAGAATAGGAGTGCAAACGTTTGTTTTAATGACCTGAAAAGTTTTGCCGGAAAACTTATGCAACAATAGATTGTTTTGTGATAACTTAATAGCCGCAGCGGTAAACTGAAAAAGCAAATTGATAGTTTTGTGATTTAAACCTGAATTAGAAATAGATTTTCTTTTATGTCTCCAACCATTATCTTAATTACGTTTCTAATTTATACCCTGCTGCTTTTTGCGGTTTCATGGGTTACTTCGCGCCATGCCGATAACGAGAGTTTCTTTATTGGCAATAAAAAATCTCCCTGGTTCGCGGTAGCTTACGGAATGATTGGGGCTTCTTTGTCGGGGGTTACCTTTATTTCTGTTCCGGGATGGGTGGGAAGCAGCGGCTTCACCTATTTTATTATCGTTCTTGGCTACGTGGCCGGTTATGCGGTGGTAACTTCCGTATTGCTTCCCCTGTACTACCGGCTTAACCTTACCTCTATTTATACCTATCTCGACCAGCGGTTTGGTGCAAAATCGTATGCAACAGGAGCCTCTTTCTTTTTGCTTTCAAGAATTGTTGGCGCCGCCTTCAGAATGTTTTTGGTGGTTTCGGTATTGCAATATTTCGTGTTCGATTATTTTAATATCCCCTTTTGGGCTACCGTGGTGATTTTTATTTTGCTTATTCAACTGTACACTTTGAAAGGCGGTATTAAAACCATTGTCTGGACCGATACCCTTCAAACTACTTTTATGCTGCTGGCAGTAGTTTTGACAATAGCTTTTATCCTCCATCATATGCAGGCGGGATTAGGAGATATTGTGGCTACAGTGTGGCACAGCGATTATTCAAAAATGGTGATTACGGATGTTAATAGTCCTAAGTTTTTTCTGAAACAGTTTCTCAGTGGAATGTTTATTACGATTGTTATGACCGGCCTTGACCAGGATATGATGCAGAAAAACCTCAGCTGCCGTAATCTTTCCGACGCGAAAAAAAATATGACTACTTTAAGTTGGATTTTGGTTCCCGTTAACTTGATTTTTCTTTTTCTGGGTGCGGTGTTGTTTATCTATGCGGCCGAAAAAAACATTACACTTCCGGCCAACGCCGATCTTGTTTTTCCTACCATTGCCATTGGTAACCTTGGTATCATGGCGGGAATTGTTTTTATCGTGGGGCTGATTTCTGCTGCCTATTCCAGTGCCGACAGTGCTTTAACTGCTTTAACAACCTCTTTCAGTATCGATATTCTTAAGCTGGATAAGAAATGCAAAGAGAATGAAAACTTGTTGAAAAAAAAGAGGATGCTGGTTCATTTCTTGATGAGTGTAATAGTTATATTTGTAATCATTCTATTTAAGCTGATTAATGATGAATCGGTAATAGCTCAGTTGTTCACTTTTGCAGGATATACATACGGGCCGCTGTTGGGGTTGTACACCTTTGGCTTATTCACCAAATGGCAGGTAAAAGACCAATGGGTGCCGTTGGTGGCCATTGTTTCGCCGGTGTTGGCTTATCTTATCAAGGTGAACTCGGTACAATGGTTTGGCGGATATCAAATTGGGTTTGAGTTGTTGTTGATTAACGGGTTAATTACGTTTATTGGGTTACTTTTTATTATTAAAAAAAATAGTTACAATTATGGCTAATTTCAGGTTTATTGCTTTAGAGCACACACTAAACAGACCGATAGTTGCAGTCAACTATCCATCGGCAAAAGTTTCTGATTATTTTGGGTCGATGGCTTTTAATCAGGCAACCATGCGCGAGTATCTTACCGATGAGGCGTATAAAGTGGTTATGAGCGCCATTCAAAAGGGAATTCGTATCGATCGTAAAATTATTGACCAAATTGCTTCTGCCATGAAAGCCTGGGCTTTGTCGAAAGGAGCCACGCATTACACCCACTGGTTTCATCCGTTAACAGGGGCTACTGCCGAAAAGCATGATGCCTTTATCATGCCTCAGCCCAACGGGCGTGCTCTTGAAGAGTTCCAGGGAAGTGCTCTAACCCAGCAGGAACCTGATGCTTCGAGCTTTCCAAGTGGTGGAATTCGTAATACCTTTGAAGCACGAGGATACACGGCCTGGGATCCTACTTCACCGGCATTTATCATGGATAATACGCTCTGTATTCCAACAATATTTGTATCCTATACGGGAGAATCGCTCGACTATAAAACTCCGTTGTTAAAGTCGCTTACAGCATTGGACAAGAGCGCTAAAAAGGTTTGCCATTATTTTGATAAAAAAGTAGATAAAGTTTATGCTACCCTTGGTTGGGAGCAGGAGTATTTTTTGGTGGATGATGCCTTGTTTGCCGCACGGCCCGATTTGGTTTTAACAGGTAAAACCGTGTTTGGCCACTCCTCTGCAAAAGATCAACAGCTATCCGATCACTACTTCGGAACCATTCATGAAAGAGCACTTGCTTTTATTAAAGATCTTGAAATAGAGGCTCATAAATTGGGTGTTCCCTTAAAAACACGCCATAACGAGGTGGCACCGTCGCAGTTCGAGTGTGCTCCGGTTTACGAGGAGATTAATATTGCTGTTGACCATAACCAGTTGCTGATGCATTTATTAGATAAGATTGCCCGGCATCATCATTTTAAAGTATTACTGCATGAAAAACCATATGCGGGTGTGAACGGATCGGGAAAACACAACAACTGGTCGTTGGCTACCGATACGGGAATAAACTTGCTCGCACCGGGGAAAACGAAAAAAGATAATTTTCGTTTTATTACCGTGATGGTGAATATTTTAAAAGCAGTTTACGATTATGAGGAGTTGCTCAGAGCCAGCATTGCATCCGAAGGAAACGATTTGCGGTTGGGGGCTAATGAAGCACCTCCGGCTATTATCTCTGTGTTTATTGGAGAGCAAATCAGCAAGACTTTAGATACCATTGAAAAAATGCCTTCTAAAAAATCGCTGACAAGCAATCATGATTCCGGTTCGTTAGACATTCCTAAGATTCCGGAGATATTGCTGGATAATACCGACCGTAACAGGACGTCGCCGTTTGCGTTTACGGGAAATAAGTTTGAATTTCGTGCCGTGGGTTCTACTGCTAACACGGCAAAACCGATGTTTGTGCTGAATACAATCATGGCCGAGCAGTTTGAGAAGTTTAAAGTAGATGTTGATAGCGAAATAGCCAAAGGTCTTAAAAAAGAGGATGCTATTTTTAATGTTATACGTAAATATATTAAGGAATCGAAACCGATACGTTTTGAAGGAAATTCTTATAGTAAAGAGTGGGAAAAGGAGGCTGCCAAGCGGGGCTTGTCAAACAATCGTACCACCCCTGATGCGATAAAAGCATTTCTTTCTGATAAATCCATAAAACTTTTTGCAAAACATAATGTTTTAAATAGGGTGGAGCTTAAAGCACGTCATGAAATCAAACTGGAGAATTATACGAAGAAGCTTCAAATTCAGTCGCGGGTTATGGGCGATTTGGCGGTAAACCATATATTACCAACCGCCATTCAATATCAAAACCGTCTAATCGAAAATGCCCGTGGCTTAAAAGAGGTGCTTGACTCAAAAACATTTGTTAAGCTATCACGCAATCAGCTTAATACCATTAAAGAGATTTCCGATCATGTTTCAAATATAAAAGAGTATGTTGCTGAAATGGTGGATGCCCGCCGGACAGCCAACAAAATAGAGGATATTGAACATCGGGCCGAAGCTTATAAAGATACGGTTCTGCCTTATTTTGAAAAAATACGAAATCATGTTGATAAACTGGAATTGCTGGTGGATGACGAAATTTGGCCTTTGCCCAAATATCGTGAGTTGTTGTTTTTGAAGTAGAGGAAGATTGAAGATTAAGCTGCCCTTTCAGGGCGGAGTGCTTGCTGTGCAAACACCTGAGGCTTGCGCCTCAGGATATGATAAGTTGGGCTTTCAGCCCGCCGGTTTGGTTTGTCATGTTTGCCGCTTAGGGGGGGCATTGAGCAATACATACATTCTTGGAATTTATATTTCTCCCTGAAAGGGCAACTTATTTTGGCCAAAGCACAGATTGATATTTGAATAGTTTTGATTTTTATCATTATGCTTGCAAAGGATCGTTTCGGTAAATGATATAAGGTCATAATCTTGAG
>CAZKGB010000021.1:11031-15190 GCA_964551935.1 uncultured Lentimicrobiaceae bacterium
AGGCAGCGCCTTTGGAATATGGAAAATGATAGTGCGCCCTGAAAGGGCAGCTTAATAATTATGATTAAATGAATACAGAATTAATAGTAAAATATTTCCCAGGATTGTCTGATAGGCAAAAAGATCAGTTTTCACGGTTAAAATCGCTGTACGATTTTTGGAACAGTCAAATCAATGTTATTTCCCGAAAAGACATGGATTCTTTTTATTTGCATCATGTCCTGCATTCGTTGGCCATAGCAAAAGTTGTTACATTTAAAGATTTTACCGAAATAATGGATGCCGGTACCGGTGGAGGTTTCCCCGGAATTCCCTTAGCCATTCTCTTTCCAAAAGCGAAATTCTATCTGGTGGACAGTATCGGTAAAAAAATAAAAGTAGTAAATGAAGTTGTTAATGAGCTTGGTTTGGAGAATGTAGAAGCAGAACAGCTCCGAATGGAACAGGTTGACCGTACTTTCGATTTTATAGTAAGCCGTGCTGTAACCGATTTGGAAAAATTTACCCGCTGGACATTTTACAAGGTTCATAAGCAATCGTTTAACACGGTAAAAAATGGTGTCCTCTATTTGAAAGGAGGTGATATATCGGACGAACTAAAGCGGGTTCGTAATCTGAAAAAGGTGCATGCAAAAACCTATTCAGTTTCAGATTATTTTGAAGAACCCTTTTTTGAAACCAAGCATGTAGTGCATGTTTTTAAGTAAGAATCAGTCTAATTTTCTATTATAAATAGGTAAGCATGAAATAAATTTCTATTTTCGTGCGTTTTTCAGAATCTTTTTATTCATAAAAAATATTGTCATGACAGAAAAAATACGTCAATCTTTACGAGAATCAACTGCAATGCGATGGACAGCCTTGGTTCTTGCTTCCCTATCCATTTTCGGGGCTTATTATTTTAATTATGCCCTTTCATCCATTAAACCAATGCTTGAAAGTGTTCTGGGTTGGAACAGTGAAGATTTCGGAACCTATACTTCGGCTTACGCGTGGTTTAATGTTTTCCTTTTCATGCTTATCTTCAGTGGATTCATTTTGGATAAACTGGGCGTAAGGAAAACAGGGCTCGGAGCTACCATCATTATGTTTCTTGGAACTGCTTTAAACTATTGGGCAGTTAATCATCAATTTGCCGACACTGCAGTGGTTCATTTGCCCATTTTGGGTGATATGAAAGCACAGGTATGGTGGTCATCATTGGGATTTGCTGTTTTTGGTGTTGGTACTGAAGCCATTGGTATTACTATCTCCAAAGCGGTAGTCCGTTGGTTTAAAGGAAAAGAGATGGCACTCGCCATGGGTATGCAGATGGCCATTGCCCGTTTGGGAACCGCTTTGGCAATTGGTATATCTATCCCGCTTGCTCTTAAATTCACGGTTACAGCACCTATTTTATTTGCTCTTGTGGTAATGCTTTTGGGTGTGGTTTCGTTTATTCTTTTCTCTGTTCTTGATATTAAGCTGGATAAGTCTGAAGGTACCGCAAACCAGGTTATCGATCCCGATGACGAGTTTAAAGTAAAAGATATTTTGCTCATCATTGGAAATCTTGGATTCTGGTATATTGCCATTCTTTGTGTGTTGTTTTATTCTGCGGTTTTCCCATTTTTATTTTACGCCAACGACTTAATGGTTAATAAATATAATGTTGACCCGAGTCTGGCCGGAACCATTACTATGTTGTTACCTTTTGGAACAATTATCTTAACTCCGGTTTTTGGAGGTATTTATGATAAATTTGGTAAAGGGGCAACCATCATGATTATTGGATCATTGATATTAATCTTTGTTCACGGTATTTTGGCTATTCCTTCTCTAAACCTGTGGTGGATTGCTGCTATTATGGTTATTATTTTAGGGGTTGCCTTTTCATTGGTTCCTTCAGCCATGTGGCCTTCAGTTCCTAAAATCATCCCCGAGAAACAGCTCGGTACTGCCTATGCTGTTATTTTCTGGATTCAAAATATTGGCTTGATGCTGGTTCCTTTGATGCTGGGTATCGTTTTGAACAATACGAATCCTGATGTAGTTCCTAATAAAAAGGTGGTGAAAGCCGGTATTGAAAAAGCCGTTACCGAAACATTCGGAACAAAAGTGTTTTCTGAAAAAGAGCTGAATAAAATAATTGACAAGGCCTCAGGCGCTGCTGTCGATTCAATTGTTCAATACACATCGTATGTACCCACCGAGCAGGCCAAAGTTAACCCTGATGAAGTGAAAGATCAGGTATATAGAAGTGTTGTTGGGAATTTAAAAAGTTTTGACACTTCAGGAGATAAAAAGAAAGTGATTAACCAAGCCGCTAATGTCGTTAAAGATGCAGCTTATCAGGTTATTGCGAAGGAAAAGCTGGACTTGCGTTACAACTACTTTTTTGATATGTTGATATTTGTGGGACTATCAGTTTCATCCTTGCTTTTTGCCTTCCTTCTTAAAATAGAAGATAAGCGAAAAGGTTACGGATTGGAATTGCCGAACATTGAGAAGTAATTTTAGATAATTTAAGAAAAGGGCAGCAAATAGCTGCCTTTTTTCATTTCGAGCCGCAGTTATTTTTTGTAATTTCGGCACCTTTATAAATTGTATTAATAACCCTTTAATAATTAAAGAAATGAGTAAAGAAATAACAAACCTTGAACCCAAGGCACTTTGGAAACACTTTTATAGCCTTACACAAATTCCCCGCCCTTCAAAAAAAGAAGCTCAGGTAATTGAATTTATGAAAAAATTTGGTGAAGACCTTGGCCTTGAAACTATTGTCGACGAAGTTGGTAACGTGATTATAAAAAAACCTGCCACCGAAGGGATGGAAGACCGTAAGGGAATTATCCTCCAGGGTCACCTCGATATGGTTCCTCAAAAGAATGCTGATACCCCTCACGATTTTGAAAAAGATCCCATCGATGCTTACGTTGATGGCGATTGGGTAACCGCTAAAGGAACTACCCTGGGTGCCGACAATGGTATGGGCGTTGCTGCCTCGATGGCTGTTCTCGAAGCAACCGACATTGCACACGGCCCCATTGAAGCACTGTTCACCATTGACGAGGAAACCGGCATGACCGGTGCCGAAAATCTTAAACCGGGTCTTTTGGATGGCGATATTTTGATGAACCTCGATTCGGAAGATGAAGGCGAACTGTATATTGGTTGTGCCGGCGGTGTTGATACTACTGCTGTAATGGATTATGCCGAAGAAGATGTTCCGGAAGGAATGGTTACCTTTAACGTTACTGTAAAAGGGTTAAAAGGCGGTCATTCGGGACTTGATATCAACCTTGGCAGAGGAAATGCCAATAAAATTATGAATGCTTTGCTGGTGACAGCTGCTGAAAAATTTGGATTGAGATTGGCAGCGCTGGAAGGTGGAAGCCTTCGTAATGCTATTCCCCGTGAGTCGTTTGCTGTCGTTGTGGTTCCTACTGATAAAGTAGACGATTTTAAGAAATTTGCAGAGGAGTTTGCTGCTATTGCTAAAGATGAGTTTAAAGAGGCTGACCCCGGACTGGAAGTAGTGGTTGAGGAAACAGATGCTGTTGAAAAGGTGATGGATTACGAACCGCAGGCAAAACTGTTTAAGGCAGTTGCCGAAGCTCCAAACGGCGTTATCGCCATGAGCGAATCCGTTGAGGGAATTGTTGAAACATCTACCAACCTTGCTATTGTTTCTGTAAAAGGGGGTAAAGCAAATGTTGCTTCGCTGCAACGCAGTCTTGTGGATGCCGACCGTGATAAAATCGGGGAACAAATGAAAAAAGTATTTCTCGATAATGGTTTTAAGGCAACCAACGAAGGGGCTTATCCGGGCTGGAAACCAAACCCTGATTCAACCATTCTTAAGGAGATGAAAGAGATTTACAATAATAAGTTTGGTAAAGTTCCTGAAGTAAAAGTTATTCATGCTGGACTAGAGTGTGGCTTGTTAGGTTCAACTTACACCAATTGGGATATGATTTCGTTTGGGCCAACCATTCGTTTCCCTCACTCTCCCGATGAAAAAGTGAACATTGCTACCGTGCAAAAATTTTGGGACTTCTTGGTGGAAACTTTGAAAAACGCACCGAAAAAGTAAATAGCAATAATCAATTCCCAAATCACAAATAAGTTCAAAATAACGATATCAAAACCTAAGAACGTACGTTTTGATAATTTGAAC
>CAZKGB010000022.1:0-15069 GCA_964551935.1 uncultured Lentimicrobiaceae bacterium
GATACCCTTATAGGCAGTGATACCATAAACCGCACCAACCTGATTAGACAAAAGTGGCTTGATAACGATTATTACGGACTGAACCTTACCTTAAACTATCAAAGAGATGATCTCAAACTTAATGCCGGTGGAAGCTGGAATCAATATCGTGGTGACCATTACGGGAAAATTGTTTGGGCACAAATTGCCAGGTTGGGCGACCACGACCGAAACTGGTATTTTAACACGGGAGAAAAAACCTATTTCAACCTCTTTGTTAAAGGACAATATCAATTCATAAAAGCGCTGAGTCTTTACCTCGATTTACAACACCGCCACATCAATTACTCAATTGATGGCACCCACGACGACATGAGTAGTTTTGTGCAAAATCATCAATACGATTTCTTTAATCCAAAGGCAGGTGTTACCTGGCGACTGGCGGATGAAAATGTTCTGTTTGCCAGCGTTGCCGTTGCTAATCGCGAGCCGTCACGCTCCGATTTTCGTGATGCCGACCCCGGCACGGAGGTTTTGCCTGAGCGATTAACCGACTACGAATTGGGCTATCGCCGCGGCGGAAAACGGGTTACCCTTAGCGCGAACCTTTTTTATATGGACTACAATAATCAGCTGGTGTTGACGGGCAAGATAAACAACGTGGGGTCGGCCATCCGAACCAACGTGGCTAATAGTTACAGGGCAGGTGTTGAGCTGTCGGCAGCACTGCGTGTTACCAGTTGGTTTAAATGGGATATGAACCTTGCTTATAGTCAAAATAAAATCAAAAATTTCACGGAGTACGTTGATAACTGGGATTACTGGAACGACCCTTCCGCCGAGCCGTGGCAGTATGAAAAAAATCTTGGTACTACTGATATTTCCTTTTCTCCCAACGTGGTTGGCTCGAGTAACATGGCTTTTACCATGGTGAAAAACCTGCATCTGAACCTGGTAACGAATTATGTAGGAAGGCAATACATCGATAACACTTCCAACAAGGAGCGTAGCCTTGACCCCTATTTTATAAACAACGTAAGATTAAGCTATACCTGGTTTCCGGGATTGGTGAAATCGGTTGATTTTATTTTAAACCTGAACAATATTTTCGACAACCATTACGAAACCAATGCCTGGGTTTATCGCTATGTTTACGGTGGCAACGAGTATGAAATGAACGGTTATTTCCCGCAGGCGGGATTTAATGTGATGGGGGGCATAGTGGTTAAGTTTTAGGGTAGAAAGATTGTCTGGATTCAATGGGAGAAAATGTTATTTTAATTCTTGCAAATATCAGCTTGTTTAAAATTGAATCTCTAATTTCGGCTCACGGAGTTTTTAATAAATCATACATCAACCTCAGATTTCCGTAAGGTTGATGTTTAAAATGATTATGGTTAATTAAGCTAAAACAGGAAGCTTTTTACAACACTTTCAATTTGGCAAATCGAAGCAATAGCTTTTTTTGTCCGACAGCAGGGAAAAAGACGGTAGCTTTTTTGTTGGGTCCCGTTCCTTCAATAGCTACCACTTTACCTGTGCCGAACTTAGAGTGTACTACCTGCATGCCGGCCTGTAAGTCGGAGGTGTCGGAGGTTTCAAAAGGTTGTGTGTTGTTTTCAACGGGTTTGAGATTTCGTTTTTGAAACTGCATTCGCGGTGAAGAAACATTTTTCTCGCTATGTCTGAAATCATGGTTTCTGCCAACCGAAGCTTTTTTTGGAATGTCAAGCAGGGCTTCATCCACCTCTTCCAAAAACCTGCTGGGTTCACCCACAGTGAGGTCACCCCAGCGATATCGCGTTTCGGCATACGAAAGGGTAACTTTTTTCATGGCCCTGGTAACCGCCACGTAAAACAGTCTTCGTTCTTCTTCCAAATCGGTGCGGGTACTTACCGATTGCATGGAGGGAAATAGATTTTCTTCCATTCCCACCACAAAAACATAGGGAAACTCTAACCCTTTGGCAGCGTGAATGGTCATTAGGATAACTTTGTTGTTATCCTCTTTATCATCGTTGTCGGCATCGGTGAGCAGTGCCACATTCTGCATGAACTCGTGAAAGGTGCCTTGACCTTCCAGGTCGCCTTCCGCCTGCTCGGCTCCTTGTTCGCTAAACTCTTTAATGCTGTTTAGCAGCTCTTCAATGTTTTCAACCCGGCTCATGGATTCGATGGCATCATCTTCCTTGTACATTTTTAACAATCCGGAAGCGATGGCAATATGTTGCGCCGCGTCAAAAGCATCTTTGTTTTTTACCACCACCTCAAAGCTTTTAATCATGGTGGTAAAGGTTGTAAGTTTACGGGCTACTCCCGAATTGATGGCCAAATTGTACTTTTCAGGATGGTTAATTATTTCCCACAGGTTTACGTTGTGCTGATCGGCAGCAATCATAATCCGTTCCATAGTGGTTTTGCCGATACCTCTGGCCGGGGTGTTGATGGCTCGTTGCAGCGCGTCCTCATCGTTGTTGTTTATCACCAACCTGAAATAGGCTAACAAATCTTTAATCTCTTTGCGCTGATAAAACGAGAGACCGCCATAAATACGATAGGGGATGTTTCGCTTTCGCAACGCCTCTTCGATGGATCTTGATTGGGCATTGGTACGGTATAACACGGCAAAGGCGCTGTTGGGCTGTTGTTCGCGCATTTTGATTTCAAAAATGGAGCCGGCTACCAAATTACCCTCTTCGGTATCGCTGGTGGCTCGCACCAGCCCGATTTTTTGTCCCTGTTCGTTATCAGTCCAAACGGTTTTTTTAATCTGCTCTTTATTGTTGTCAATAATTTTGTTGGCTGCTTCCACGATAGTTTTTGTGGAGCGATAATTTTGCTGTAGTTTAAACAATTTGTAGTCAGGATAATCGCTTTTAAAATTGAGCATATTTTGAATGTTGGCTCCCCTGAACGAGTAGATACTTTGTGCATCGTCGCCAACCACATAAACATGTTCATTGTTGGAAGCCAGCTTTTTGATAATCATATATTGCACGTGGTTGGTATCCTGGTACTCATCCACTAAAATATGTTGAAAGCGATGTTGCCATTTATAAAGCACTTCGCCGAAGTTATTAAACAAAAGGTAAGTGTTTAGCAACAGGTCGTCAAAGTCCATGGCATCGGCACGGCGTAACCTGTTGTTGTAAGCGGTATAAATTTCGGAGATAAGGGGTTTGCGGGCTGCCGTATCCGCCGCAATAATTTCGGCATTTGAACTATAATTATCAGGTAAAATAAGCGATGACTTGGCCATCGATATTCTGGCCTGAACATACGACGGGTTGTAGGTTTTGTTGTCCAGATTTTTATCTTTGATAATTTGTCGTATCAGTCTTTTACTGTCGTCGCTGTCGTAAATGGTAAAGTTGGAGGGATAGCCCAGGTGGCTTCCGTCAAAACGGAGGATTCGGGCAAAAACCGAGTGAAAAGTACCCATCCACACATTGCGTGCATCGCCATCGCCGATAAGTGTGATAATACGCTCTTTCATTTCGCGGGCAGCCTTGTTGGTAAAGGTTAACGCCAATACGTTAAAGGGGTCGATACCTTTGTTTAAAAGGTAGGCTATACGATAGGTCAATACGCGGGTTTTTCCCGATCCGGCGCCCGCAATTACCATGGCCGGCCCGTCGGGAGCGGTTACTGCCGCGTACTGCTCTTTATTTAAATCTTTAAGAAATTCACTCACTATGGACTATTTTTTTTAAGAGGACAAAGGTAGCTTAAAGCTTCTTTATTTTTACCACTATTTTGCATCGGTTTTCAACAAAAAAGGAAAGAGGAAAACCACTTCGGGGTAAAAAGCATTAAACCGACAAAATAGGCAGGCTTTGGTATAATTAACTATTTTTGCCACCTGTTATGTTGTTACAATCTCCTATGATTAGAAAAATTGTACTCCTTTCGTTTTTTACGGCTTTTTTTGCTTCGGCAATTTTTGCTCAAAAAACCGACACGCTTGTGAACACCAATGGGAACATTATCACGGGGGAGATAAAAAAAATTGAGTACGGACTTTTAACTTTCAAGGTTTCCGGAATGGGAACCCTTAGCGTTGAGACGGAAAAAATACAAACGCTAAAATCAGTAAAGCAATTTCAAATTACACTCGATAACGGATTACTCTATTTTGGTTCGCTGGATACGGTGATCAGTACCGAAAATAAGGTGAAAATTGTTTCGCGAACACAAACGTATATTGTTTATGTTAAATCGATTGTTGAACTATTTCCTATAAAAAAGAATTTTTGGCTACGCACATCGGGTAACTTTAGTTTGGGTGGAAATTATACAAAGTCGTCAAAAATATTACAACTTAATTTTACCGGAAGTTTAAATTACAGAACAAAAAAACGGTATGTTGAGGCAGGATGGAATAACCAGGTTACAATACAAAACGATTCCATAATTTCTGAAAAACAATCGAATACTATGTCGTACCGGCGCTATTTTAAAAATCATTATAGTTTTCAGGGTCAACTGGGTGCTTCAAGCAATCAGGAGCTTAATCTGAAAAGCCGTATCTATCTCAATTTAACGGCAGGTAAAGATTTTATCCATACTTACCGGTCGGTTTTTTACACGGGACTCGGACTTAGTGGAAACTCTGAAATTGCCGATTACTCGAATTCAAACTCCTATAATCTTGAAGGGGTTTTGATGATTAATTATGAGTTTTACAAGCGTACCGACCCGCAAATAAACATTACCACAACATTTGATACCTATCCCAGTTTTACCATTAAAGGGCGATGGCGGTTTGATGCTTCGCTAAACGCGAGAATAGAGGTTTTTACCGATTTTTATTTAGGTGTTAATATTTACAATAACTTTGATAATAATACTAACCTTGCTGCCGATAAACATAATGACTGGGGAATAAATACTACTTTTAGTTATTCGTTTCATTGATGTGTTATTTAAGGTAAATTTATTAATTTTATCGCCCGAAAACAATTTTAACCAAAGAGGAAAACAGATATGTCAGGACATAGTAAATGGTCAACCATCAAACGGAAAAAAGGCGCTTTGGATGCCAAACGCTCAAAAATATTTTCAAAACTCATTAAAGAAATTACAGTTGCTGTAAAGGAGGGTGGTCCCGATCCGGATGGAAATCCCCGCCTGCGGCTGGCTATTGCCAATGCCAAAGGGGTTAGTATGCCTAAAGATAATATTGAACGGGCGATTAACAAAGGAAAGGATAAAGATTCGGCCAACTTTAGCGAAGTTACCTACGAAGGATATCTGCCACACGGCATCGCCGTTTATGTTGAAACAACCACCGACAATACGCAGCGTACGGTTTCAAATGTGCGTGCTATTTTTAACAAATACAACGGTAACCTGGGAACCAATGGCTCATTAAGTTTTTTGTTCGACAGAAAAGGTGTTTTCGTTATCCCACAGGGTGATATTGATGCCGATGAGTTTGAGATGGAACTTATTGATGCCGGTGCCGAAGACATTGAGCTGGAAGATGGCTATTTTAATGTTACCACTTCAATGGAAGATTTTGGCAGCATGATGAAAAAGCTGGAAGATTTGGGTGTTGAGCCTCAAACTGCCGAACTGCAACGCATTCCTCACGAAACCAAAACCCTTTCGGATGAAGATGCCGAAAAAACCATGAAGGTTATCGATTTGTTTGAAGACGATGATGATGTTCAAAAAGTATGGCATAACCTGGAGCTTACCGAAGAACAGATGGAAAAATTTTCGTGAGGCCCACCATAATCTTTTTTTGAACCGAAGCCCTGCTATGGCTTGTTGTGAATTCAATTAATTCGTGGAGAATTATTTACGAATAGTATTGTTCTATTTCGTCAACAATGGAAAGGATTTCGTGGTGACTTTCGGTTCCCATTAACTTTAATTTAAAAGGTTTAAAATGGGCGTAGCCTTTAAAGTAGTTGCCCCAGTGCTTGCGCATTTCAAGAATACCTGTACGCTCTCCTTTCCAATCAACGGAGCGCTGAAGCTGTATTTTAATGACCCTAACCCGTTCATGAATATCCGGTTTTTCCGGTAGCTCTCCTGTTTTTAAATAATGTTTTATCTCTTTAAAAATCCAGGGGTTGCCATAGGTGGCGCGGCCAATCATTAAGCCGTCAACGCCATAAGTATCGAGCAGATGCCTGGCTGTTTCGGCATTGTTGATGTCGCCATTGCCAAAAATCGGGATGTGCATCCGGGGGTTGTTGGTTACTTCGCCTATTAATGTCCAGTCGGCCGGTTGGCTGTATTTGGTGGTTCGCAACCGCCCGTGAATGGAGAGTGCTTTGATGCCTGTATCCTGTAACCGTTCGGCGATGTCAACTATTTCGCGATGCTGGTCGTCGTAGCCCAGACGGGTTTTCACGGTAACGGGTAGTTTTACTGCTTTTACGATGGATTCCGTCATTTTAATCATCTTGGGTATATCATTTAATATACCTGCTCCGGCACCTTTTGAAACCACCTTTTTGACCGAGCATCCAAAATTAATATCGATTAAATCGGGTTGAGCCTCTTCGGCATAACGGGCAGCCTCTACCATCGAATCGATGTTGTGGCCAAAAATCTGGATGCCTACCGGCCGCTCAATTTCGTCAAAGTCAAGTTTTTTTACGCTTTTGGCTGCATCTCTAATCAACCCTTCCGAAGAGATAAACTCCGTGTACATCAGGTCAGCCCCAAACATTTTACACACGTACCGAAACGGCGGGTCGGTTACATCCTCCATGGGAGCAAGCAAAAGGGGCGTGTTGCCCAACTCTATATTTCCGATTTTCACCAAAACAATAGTTTCATTTTATTGAGGGCACAAAGATAATTTGTTTTAGGAATGTGAAATAGAACATATTCCTAAATCCTTTCTCAAGAGGGGACTTTGACGAAACCGAAAATTAAAATTAGCTTAAGTAATGTAGTAAACCCTAAAGAAAGTCCCAAACAAAGCAAACCAATCGCTCGCGTTAAAGGAGACAAGTGTTATGTTGCCATTAAAAAAAGACTAAACTAAACTCTATGCTGATGCTAATGTGCCAAAGTTGCTTTTCTAATTCACATCCCACCCAACTAACAAAAATTGTACATTTGCTGCAAATCATTTGATATGAAGAATCCTGTTTTTGCTAATCTCTCTGCCGGAGGAAAACTGGTGTTGTTGTTGGGGTTAGTAATTGTGTTCGGTGTATTGGTTTCGCTGCTTGGGTTGCTGCTTGGAAAATGGTATCTGGGAGTTAGCCTGACCCAATTGGCTGTGTTGATTTCCGATCCCGAAGGAAAAGCGCTGACGTTTACCCTGTTTTTTCAGTTTATAAGTCAGTTGGGCGTTTTTATTCTCCCGGCACTCTTTTACGGATTTTTTGTATCCTCAAAACCTGCCCGGTTTTTACACATCAGCAAAACACCCTCTGCTGTCAGCCTCCTTATTGTAACTTTGGTTGTTTATGCCATATTGCCGTTTATTAATTATCTGCAGGATATCAACCAAAGTCTTCATGTTACCACGGGAATCGACTATTGGATACGTACAAAAGAGGCGCAGGCTCAAAAACTTACGGAAGCCTTTTTAAAAACCGAATCACTTGGCGGATTATCGGTAAACCTGCTTATTATGGCACTTATGCCTGCCCTGGGTGAGGAGTTGATATTTCGCGGGGTTGTGCAGGGGTTGTTTGTAAAAATGACCCGGAATATACACATCGGAATTGTGATTACCGCGTTTATATTTAGTGCCATTCACATGCAATTTCTGGGCTTTCTTCCGAGGTTTGTATTGGGAATTATGCTGGGATACGCTTTTGTCATTTCAGGTTCGTTGTGGACATCTATCTGGTTGCACTTTGTAAACAATGCCTCCTCGGTGGTTATCTATTATTTGCATTTCAACGGGTTAATTAAGGTTTCGATGGATAATTTTGGAAACACCCAAAACATGGTGTATATAATCGGCAGTCTGTTGGTAACCATCTGGTTTTTTATTATGATGTACAATAAGGAAGGGGCAGCCATTAAATTTAAGTATCACGATTAACAAATTATGAAAAGATCCGTATTACTTCTGCTTTCGATACTTACAGGGTTGTTGTTGGCGGCAGCATGGCCCGAAAAGGGGGTTACACTATTGCTTTTTGTTGCATGGGTTCCGTTGTTGCTGGTACAGCAGGAGCTGGGCGATACAGGCCGTAAAGGAATGTTTTGGTATGCCTTGCTGGCATTTTTTGTTTGGAACACCTTAACAACGTGGTGGATTTGGAACTCGACGGGTGCCGGGGCAGTGGCAGCCTGGTTTTTCAACAGCCTGTTTATGGCGTTGGTGTTTTATGTGTTCCACTTGTCGAAAATAAAGCTTTTCGGGAATAAGCGGGGAACAGCTATCCTGCTTTTTTACTGGATAACGTGGGAGTATTTTCATATGAACTGGGAGCTAACCTGGCCATGGCTTAGCCTGGGAAATGCTTTTGCATCGCAGCATAAGTGGATTCAATGGTATGAATACACGGGAGTGCTCGGTGGCACGGCGTGGGTATTTGTTGTTAATTTTTTGGTGTTTACGGCCATTCGGTCAATCCTGCTTAAGGATTGGTTGAGGATGATAAAAAATGCATTGGCTGTTGGTTTGTTACTGGTGGGGCCTATTATCTTTTCATATTCTGTTTACAACCATTATAACGAGCAGCTGAATCCTGTTGAAGTGGTGGTGGTTCAACCCAACATCGACCCCTGGAACGAAGAGTTTTCGTTGCCTCATCAGGTGGTTATTGAACGAAACCTTAAACTGGCAGCCCCTTTGATAACCGATAGTACAAGATTTGTCATTTCGCCTGAAAGTGCCATCCAGGAAGGGATTTGGGAACATCAAATTAATTATTCCTCTTCGATTGCCGAAATTAGAAGGTTTATTAAACCTTACCCCGAAATGGCTTATGTAATTGGTGCAAGCACCTGGCGGATGATAGGAAAGCAGGAGAAAAAAACCAATGCAGCCCGAAAGCTTCCCGAAGGCGACAGGTATTACTATAGTTATAACACCGCTTTTTTAATTGATAATTCAGGGTATATTCAGCTTCATCACAAATCGAAACTTACACCCGGGGTGGAGCGGATGCCCTCGTACGGTATTTTAAAACCGTTGGAAAAACTGGCTGTTAACCTTGGAGGAGTGGTTGGAACTTTGGGATGGGATGACCAACCCGTGGTTTTTCAGCCGGCTCATCAGGATACAAAAGTGGCTCCTGTTATTTGTTATGAATCGGTGTTTGGCGATTATGTGGCCCGGTTCGTGCGCCGTGGAGCAGAACTTATTTTTGTTATTACCAACGACGGCTGGTGGGGTAATTCGCCCGGTTATCGTCAACATTTTCTCTTTTCCGTGTTACGTGCTATCGAAACCCGTCGCGATGTTGCCCGCTCGGCAAACACGGGAGTGTCAGCCATCATTAACCAAAAAGGAGATGTGTTGCAGCGGACGAAATACTGGACTCCGGCTGCTTTAAAAGCTACGCTTAATAAAAACGATAAAATGACTTTTTATGTTCAATACGGTGATTATCTTGCCCGTGTTGCAGCCTTTGTAAGCGGATTGCTGTTGTTAATATCTTTTACGCAAGGCTATCTGAAAAAACGTAAATCAACTGTTGTTTAGGAAGTTAAACAACGTGCTCCCCGGAAGGTTAAAAAATGTAAATTTAATATCGCTATAATCGTGCCATTTCTAAAATAGTTTTACATTTGTATTAATGAATTTGAAACGAACACTACTCCATGCTTAATCAAAAATTGCAGCAAAAGTTATTACAAAAGCTCTCTCCTCAGCAAATATTGCTGATGAAGTTGTTGCAGATACCAACAGTAGGGCTTGAACAGCGCATTAAGCAGGAAATAGAAGACAATCCGGCATTGGAAATGGAAGAACCGGAAACTGTTGACACACTGGATAAAACAGAGGAGCTAAAAAACGATGAAATTAGCGATGAGTTTTCGGATAACGGTGACGAGGTTGAAGATTATGCCAAAGAGGATGACTACGATCTGGAAGATTACATGAACACCTCCGACGATGATGATTTTCCTGATTACAGCTTAAAAGCCAACAATTATAGTAAAGACGATGAACCTCGCGAAATTCCGTTTGCTTCGGATATTTCGTTTCACGATTATTTAATTAGTCAGCTTGGCCTGCGTAATCTTGACGAAAAAAAATACGATATAGGTGTCTATATTATTGGTAATCTTGATGATTCAGGCTATTTGCAACGTTCGTTAGATGCTATTGTCGACGATATGGCGTTTACTCAAAACATTTCAACAACCGTTGAGGAGGTTGAAGAGGTGTTGAAAATTATTCAGGATTTTGAACCGCTTGGAGTAGGAGCACGTAATTTAAAGGAGTGCCTTTTGATTCAGTTGCGGAAAAAGATGGAAGAAAATCCTTCGGCCGAAGTTGAACTGGCCATCAGGATTATTTCGAGATACTTTAACGAGTTTACTAAAAAGCACTACGATAAAATTATAAAAAAAGCTGAAATTACCGAAGATGAATTGAAAAAGGCTATCGATGAAGTTTTAAAACTCAATCCAAAACCGGGCAACTCGTTGAGTGAAACCACCAAAACAAATCACTATATTATTCCTGATTTTACCGTGACCAACAACAACGGTGAGCTGGAGTTAACGCTTAATTCGTGGAACATGCCCGAACTTCACGTGAGTAGAACCTACGGCGAAATGCTTTCCGATTTAAGCAAGGGTAAGAAATCAAAAAAGCAGAAAGAGGCCTTTTCGTTTATCAAGCGAAAAGTTGACTCAGCCCGTTGGTTTATCGAAGCCATCCGGCAGCGACAAAACACCCTGCTCAACACCATGGAAGCCATTGTGGATTATCAGAAGGAGTATTTTTTAACCGGCGATGAAACCAAACTTCGCCCCATGATTTTAAAAGATATTGCCGAAAAAATTGATATGGACATCTCCACCGTTTCGAGGGTGGCAAATTCAAAATATGTTCAAACCGATTTTGGTACCTTTCTGCTTAAAAACTTCTTTAGCGAATCGATGACCAAAGAGAACGGTGAAGAGGTTTCAACCCGCGAGATTAAAAAAATTCTTAGCAACATTATTGAGGCCGAAGACAAGAAAAAACCACTGACCGATGATCGCCTGGCTCAGCTGCTAAAAGAAAAAGGGTATAATGTTGCCCGCCGAACCATTGCCAAGTATCGCGAACAGCTTGGTATTCCCGTTGCCCGGTTGCGTAAAGAGCTTTAATAATTTAGGGTTATGGAGAGAAAGTTAGCCGCTACCATTTCAGTGTTGTTTCACCCGTTGCTTTTTCCAACCTACATGCTGTTTTTATTTTTGTATATTCCGGGCTTTACTGTTTTTACTTATTCAACCGAAATAAAATTTTACCTCGCGGTTTTTGTTTTTATCATGACGTTTGGTATTCCCGCTTCGCTGGCGTTTATGCTAAAACGTTTTAAAGTGATAGATTCGTTACAGATGAATAGCCGGCAGGAACGTATGATACCGTTGGCTATGATGGCGGGAGTCTATTTCATCACCTATTATTCGTTAAGTAAAATGGGCAGCCTTGCTCTTTTTAATCTTTTTTTACTGGGTGTGGCGATTACATCCCTGGCTGCTTTGGCCGTCAATCTTTATACCAAAATAAGCCTTCACATGATTGGTATGGGAGGTGTGGCAGGGTCAATACTGGGGCTGCTGCTTGTTTATCCTGTGAATATGCGATGGCTTTTTTACCTGGTTGTTTTGTTGGCCGGGGTGGTGGGATACGCGCGCCTGACAGTTACCAATCATACCCTTCGGCAAGTGTATAACGGTTTTATGATGGGCTTTGTATTGATGCTGGTTTTCTTTATTTTGTGATTTAGGCACACTATTTGAACAACCGTTTTTAGTAACTTGCACTATTATGGAAAAAGCCGAGAAAAAAAAGATGTTAGTCGCCCTTACCATCCCCGGACTGTTGTTGGCAATAATGTGGATCGTTAGAATAACCGAATCACTGTTTCACATTAATCTCGGATTTCTTGGCGTTCACCCTCTGCATGTCGACGGGATTCCCGGTATCTTTCTCTATCCCTTTATTCATGGTAGCTATAGCCATATCATGGCTAACTCGTTGCCCTTTTTAATATTGGGAACAGCACTCTTTTATTTTTATAATAAGATTGCATTCAAGGTGTTGATATCTATTTGGATTTTGAGTGGAATTTGGGTTTGGTTTGGTGGCAGAGAGAGTTACCATATCGGAGCCAGCGGCGTGGTTTACGGATTGTCGTCGTTTCTGTTTGTCAGTGGTATTATCCGAAAAAATACCAATTTGGCAGCTTTGTCGCTTGTCGTGGCCTTTTTGTATGGCGGTTTAGTTTGGGGTGTTTTTCCCGAATTTTTTCCCAAAGAGAACATCTCATGGGAAGGCCATTTGGGTGGATTGATATCGGGAGTGATTTTTTCGTTCTATTATCGAAAAAAGGGACCTCAACCCAAAAAGTATTCATGGGATTTTGAGCAGGACGACGAGGACGAGGACGACGAGGATGCTTACTGGAAACGGCCGAATACTTCTACCACCTTTAAGGTATAGCCATGGCTGCTATTTTATTGAATAATTGCTTTTTTACAAACTATCTTTGATTTTATATCGTTATTTTAAAATCAAAACTTATTTTTGTGCAACTGAACAAATAATTATGAAAAAGTACCGGGAATATTTTTTACTGCTCTTTTTTTCTTTAGCATCAACAACCGTAATGGCTCAACTTTTTGAAAAAGGGACTCCTTCTGTAAAAACGTCTCCATTGCCTACCCCCGAATCCGTTGTTTTTTTTACTGACACGGTTAACATACGGGAAACGGATTATAAAAAAAGTGAGTTAACTCCTTTGCAAGCCGGGATTGTTTTGCCGTTGGATAACAAGTATATTTCGAAAAATGGTGTTTGGAGTGCCGTTTCATCCAATCATTTTGTTTGGAGAGTCCTGCTAAAAGTCTCATCGGCAAAAGCATTAACATTGTATTTTAAAAATTTTAATCTCTCTCCGTCCGACAGGCTTTTTATCTATTCTTCCGATTTAAAGCAAACAATAGGAGCCTTTACTGCTAAAAATAACGGGTACTATTTTACTGCCGGGCTGATAGAGAGCAGTAATCTTATTATTGAATTTAACTGCACAAAAATGTTGGCGCAATTGCCTTTTGAGTTTTCTCAGATAGGTGTTGTAATGAAGCGGGAGAGAGGTTACGGTGATGCCGGTTCATGTGAAGTACCGATAAATTGCGATGAAGGCTTGGAGTGGCAATATCAAAAACGGGGTGTGGCACGAATACTGGTTAAACAGGCAAATGCTCTTTTTTGGTGTACGGGAACGCTTGTTAACAATACCAGAAACAATGGAAAACCCTATTTTTTAACGGCCAACCATTGTGGTATGGGTTCAACGGCAAGCGATTACAATCAGTGGCTTTTTGATTTTAACTACGAGTCGGCTAATTGCAGTCGCCCGGAGTATGAGCCTGAAAAAAGAACATTTGCAGGAGCACAGCTTGTGGCGAATGGTGCTACACCGCGTGCAGCAAGTTCCGATTTTAAATTGCTTTTGTTTAATGAAGAGGTGCCTGATGATTATCACATGTTTTTTAATGGCTGGGACCGAAGTGGTGATATCCCTCAAAATGGTGTGGTAATACATCATCCCGCAGGAGATATGAAATTTATTTCGACCTATACAAAACCCGCTGTTTCGTCGGTTTATTATGGTCCCGAAACCAGTTCGGGTTCGTTTTGGAAAGTCTATTGGAGTGAAACGGAAAACGGTCATGGTGTTACCGAAGGAGGTTCGTCCGGTTCGCCGCTGTTTAACAGGGAAAGATTAATAGTAGGTGCTTTAACGGGAGGAAACTCATCATGCAGCCATACGGATGAATACGATTACTTTGGGAAATTTAGTGTTTCATGGGATCAAAACGGAACCGCCGACGCAAACCGGCTTAAACCCTGGCTCGATCCTGATAATACGGGAGTTACCAAACTGGAAGGTTATTTTAAAGGGAGCAATTTAATTATTACCGACTTTAACAGCAATGTAACAAAAATTATCCGGGGGAGTTATGTTGAGTTTAATAATCTTTCGGAAGGAAACATCTCTAATTATCGATGGGAGTTTGAAGGTGGAAATCCGGCCACCTCTTTGGATAAAGAACCGGGATTGATATATTACGACAAGCCGGGAACTTACGGGGTGAAACTGGTTGCCTCATCAATCGATAATAGCGATTCGGTTATCAGAAATAATTATATTACTGTTATTGGAAACATTTATCCCAATCCTTTTATTGTCGGCAACGGTTTTCATCAACAAGTTCATATTTTAACCGGCGATACACCCCTGAGTGGTGCCGAGGTATCTGTTTACGATATTATTGGAGGACGGGTTCAAAAATTAACACCCAAGGTGGGAAATCACGAAATAATGATTGACCCTCAAAACTTTGGGGCCGGCACCTATGTTATTACTACTCTTATCGACGGTAAAAAATCTAACTATAAACTAATCGTGATAAAGAAATAAAACTCAGGGAAACGGGGATGGCGTTTTTCAGAACGATTAATTTTTTATAGCCTACAATTCGAGTGGTATTTATTCGTACAGTTCGGGCAGTGTGCTGTTCCACCCGAAAGTATCTTTAATTTTTACCCTCAATGCATCCGACGACTATGGCTCACCATGAATAATAAATATTTTTTCAGTTTCCATATTTTGTACATGAAATCCTGTGCCCGGTCAACAGCAAAACTGGAAACAATCAACGAACCGTGATTAGAAACCGCGTTATCAATAATTCGTTTGATGACATCGGAAGTCTTCTCCACGGGGTGCAATCTGTCGCCTAACGTTGATTCCGTAAACAGTACATCAGCACGATCGGTTTTTTCTCTGTGTACCAACATAGGACCATCAGGCCGGCCGGTATTACCCGAAAAAACAAAGCGCTTTCCTTTAATATCCGGTTCGTGTTTATATAATTCCCCCCAAAAATTAGACAACAAGTATAATTAGAAAATTTATTAAACTT
>CAZKGB010000023.1:0-8596 GCA_964551935.1 uncultured Lentimicrobiaceae bacterium
AAAGATCATTATAGTCCTTCTGACTCTTCTTGCCCGTCGAAAATCTGGCCGGTTAAAATTATGCGCGGTAAACAACCTTACGATGCAGGAAACATGACTCTGGTTCAACCTAAATTGGCCGGGAAAATTAAGGGTAGCAACGCGCTTTGGGCTGATTACGACTGGGATTCATCGATTAAAGCAGGCATGGATTACCTCGATTTACCCTACAGTGGAAAATACGGTTTTATCGAAACACAAACCTTGTGGCCATTAAATCATGAAGTTTCGCAATCGGAAGAAGCTTTACAATGTGCCGATTGCCATAACGCTAACGACAGCAGATTAAAAAATCTGACAGGTTTTTATCTGCCGGGAAGAGATCACAGTTCTTTGCTTGATAATGCCGGACTGCTATTCCTTGTGCTGGTCCTGTTAGGAGTAAGTATTCATGGGTTTTTTAGAATAATAAGCAGTAAAAAAGAACATTAATATTAAATAGTAGAAAAAATGAAAAAAGTATTAATATATAAAGGGTACGAGCGTTTTTGGCACTGGACTCAGGCACTGCTGATTTTATTGCTGGCTGTTACCGGTTTCGAAGTCCATGGAACTTATACTTTAATGGGTTACGAAGAAGCAGTTTTTATTCACAGAAATTTGGCATGGGCATTTATCATTTTAATTGTTTTTACGCAATTTTGGAATATGACAACAGGTGAATGGCGCCAATATGTTCCGTCAACAAAATTGCTAAAGGCACAAATCAAGTATTATATCACAGGTATATTTAGTAATGCACCTCACCCGACACGTAAAACGGTTTACAACAAATTTAATCCGCTTCAACGGCTAACTTATTTAGGCCTTCGGATTTTAATTATTCCTATCGTTGTCCTAAGTGGCCTGGTTTATATGTATTACGTTTCGTTAGTTGACCAAAGTGCTATTGGTAGTTTGCTCCCCGTGGCTTATCTTCATACGATTGGTGCCTTTCTTTTATTAGGATTTGTAATTGGCCATGTGTACTTAACAACAACCGGTCACAAGCCTCTTTCAGCTATTAAAGCCATGGTTACCGGCTGGGAAGAAATGACAGACGAAGATGCGGAAATTGCCTTGGAAGAAAACCTTAAAGTAGCTCTTATTGCAAGCCGTAAAGGGATTAGCGGAAAAGGAAGCATCGAAAAAGAGGGGATGTTTGAAACCGCTTTTGAAGATGTAGTTGAAAAACTGGGTATCGAAACCGAATCAACCCGACTTCGCGAAAAACTGTTATCCTCCAATGTTGGATATTTCCGAATAGGAAAGGATGGTAAATACCAGGAGGTTAATGATGTTTGGCTAAAACTTTATAAGTGTACCGATAAAAAAGAGGTAATTGGCTCTCATGTAACCCTCAACCGTACTCCTGAGGGTAAAGAACAAATAATGAAACTGGTAAATAAAATTCTCTCCGGTGAAACCATTACGGGCGAGCGGGTTGAACGTGTTTGTAAAGATGGAACTATCGGATATCATACCGTTTCGGCAACCCCGGTTAAGGACAAAGAGGGTAATATAATTGCTCTGGAAGGGTTTATTATTGATATCACTCCGCAGGTTGAGGCTGAAAAAGCATTGGAAAAGAAACTTGAAGCCAATCATAACACCAACGTGTTCTACGATCAAATAGCCAAATCAAAAAACGTGGGCTATTTCAGGATTGGAAAAGATGGATTTTATCAAGAGGTAAACGATACCTGGCTGAGTTTGTATAAATACGATGCTAAAGAGGATATTATTGGAAAACACTATTCATTGAGTCGTACTAAAGAGGACTTTGTTAAGCTGAAAAATTCGTTTGATAAAGTGCTAACCGGCGAAACCATCCCGTTAGGTATTACACGCCGGTATTGCAAGGATGGCAGCGTTGGATATCACTCTATTACCATGACTCCTGTTGTAGAACAGGGTAGAGTGATTGGGGTTGAAGGTTATATTGTTGATAAAACCGATAAAAAACTAGCTGAAGAAGAACTTAAAAATGAAAAGCAGGTTTAGGTTAATAATTGGGTTATATGAAAAAAAGGGTTGCCATTACGGTAACCCTTTTTTATTTGCAAATCTTTAGCCCGATGGTTTTTACCGAGTCTGTTTTAAACGCCATCATCATTGGTAAATGAAGCCCTATTAATATGGTATTGAATTACTTAAATATATGAATAAGCTAATTTATTCTCTTTTCAAATAAAGTATATAACATGTTATATGTCAGTAAAGTTGAGAAATGTATCGCTTACACCAAAGTTTGTAAGCGGTTTAAAATGAGTAATATAATGTATATAACAAAACTGTCCTCAATATTGAATTTTCCTGATTTATTACATATTTTTGTAAAAAATATCATATAAACATCTATACATATATACACACATTACTTACTGTATAGAATTGTTAATGAGTACGATATAAATATAATAATTATGAAAACAAGACGTGACTTCATAAAAATTTCAGCAGCCGGAGCGGGAGCTGCTACCTTAGGTCTTCATGCCTTAAGCTGGGATAGTGTTTCAGCCCAGTTTATTGCGGATGGCAACACCTCTCCGGTTAGTGATGAAGAGCTGACCAATTATCCTACTTTCTGTGAAGTTTGCTTTTGGAAATGCGCGGGTTTTACTTACGTTGATAAAAAAGGAAACATACGTAAAATTATTGGTAACAAGGACGACCCGCATAGTAACGGACGGTTTTGCCCTCGCGGAACCGGTGGGGTAGGAATGTATTACGATGAAGACCGTCTTAAAACACCACTCATTAGAGAAACCAGAGCCGATGGTACGCAATATTTCCGAAAAGCCAGTTGGGATGAAGCACTCGATTTGGTGGCTGAATATATGAATAAGCTTCGGTTGGAACACGGACCCGAATGTTTGGCGCTCTTTTCGCACGGTACGGGTGGCAAACATTTTGGCCATCTTGTAAAAGCCTTTGGTTCCCCAAATATTACAGCGCCATCGTTTGCTCAATGCCGGGGGCCTCGTGAGGTTGCTTTTACAGCTACTTTTGGCGAGGATGTTATGTCGCCTGAAAGAACCGATATTCGCGATACCAAATGCTTAGTCCTTATAGGTTCGCATATTGGTGAAAATATGCACAATGGCCAAATTCAGGAAATGTCTGAAGCCATAGATAAGGGGGCTACCATTATTACCGTTGACCCCAGGTATAGTACGGCCGCCAGTAAGTCGAAATTTTGGCTGCCGATTAAACCGGCTACCGACTTAGCTCTTTTATTAGCCTGGACCCATGTGCTTATTTATGAAGAGCTTTACGATAAAGCGTATGTTGAAAAATACACTTTCGGATTTAAGGAGCTGAAAGAACATGTTAAAAACATGACTCCGGAATGGGCCTATGGAATCACTACCATCGACCCCAATGTAATTCGTGAAACAGCACGTGAAATGGCTGCTGCATCACCGGCGGTGCTGGTACATCCCGGAAGGCATGTTACCTGGTATGGCGACGATACGCAGCGTTCACGGGCCATTGCCATATTAAATGCCTTGCTGGGTTCGTGGGGGCGACGCGGTGGTTTTTACAACCCTGAAAAAGTACATCTCCCCAAATTTCCCTCTCCGGCCTATCCGAAACCAAAAAAATCATGGAAAGATGCCTATCCTCCGGGAAAATATAATTTGGTTACGGAGGTGCTTTCAACAGGTATTTGCGATGCCACTATCCCTAATCCCGATTTGGATTGCCACCTGAGAGGTTGGATTGTTTACGGTACAAACTTAATGGCTTCACTTCCGGATCAGAAGAAAACTCTGGATGCTATCAGTAATCTCGATTTTTTAGTAGTTATCGATACCATGCCTATGGATATCGTTCAGCTGGCGGATGTTGTGCTACCTGAATGTACCTATCTGGAAAGGTATGATCCTATCCGGACTTCTCCACATCGTGAACCGTATATTGCTTTGCGAATGCCGGCTACAGAACCGAAATATGAAACCAAACCGGGATGGTGGATTGCCAAAGAGCTGGCAACACGTCTTGGGTTGGATGATTATTTTAATTACAACACCTACGAAGAGGTAATTGATTGGCAGCTCAAAAAGGTGGGCTCATCGTTGGAAGAGATGAAACGTATAGGAGTGAAAAAGTTTAACCGCGAATTTGACGACCTCTACTTCCTGCAAAACCTCGATGATTTTGAATTTAACACCAATACCGGTAAAATTGAACTCTATTCTACCGAGCTCGAAATAGAAGGTTACGACCCGTTACCAAAATATACCCATCACGAAGAACCTCAAGAGGGTTATTATCGACTTAATTACGGCCGGGCTCCCATGCACACCTTCTCAAGAACTTCAAACAACCATAACCTGTGGGATTTGATGAAAGAGAACAGTGTTTGGATAAATCCAAAAGTTGCCAATTTGTGGGATATTGAGAACGGACAATACATTTGGCTGAAAAATCAGGATGGAATTGTTACCGATTTTCCTGTAAAAGCAAGGGTTACCGAACGAATACGATGGGATTCGGTATACCTTGTCCACGGTTTCGGCCATACCAATAAAAAGTTACGAAGGGCTTACGGCCATGGTGCCAGCGATTCGAAATTGGTGAGTAAAGTGCATATGGATCCAATAATGGGAGGCACCGGGATGCGAGGAAACTTTGTTACATTTCTTAAAGAAAAACCAGGAAAGGAGGTTAACGCATGAGATATGCAATGGCGGTTGATACCAAAAAATGTGTTGGATGTGGCGACTGTGTGGTTGCCTGTCAAACAGAAAATAATGTACCCCACGGCTATTGCCGGGACTGGATAGTTGAAAATGTTGCCGGTACTTATCCTAAATTGGAAATTGAGCTTCGCTCCGAGCGATGCAACCATTGTGAAAATGCCCCGTGTGTAAGGTGCTGCCCTACAGGAGCAAGTCATATTGCCGAAGGTGGAATTGTTTTGGTTACCCATGATGAGTGTATTGGATGTGGCGCTTGTATCGAATCGTGTCCGTACGATGCCAGATACCCCCATCCCGAAGGGTATGTTGACAAGTGTACTTTTTGTGTTCACCGGGTAAAAGATGGCGAAAATCCTGCCTGCGTAGATGTTTGTCCTACCAGCTGTTTGCACTTTGGTGATTTGGATGATCCCAATAGTGATGTATCTAAAATATTGAAAAATAGAAAGTGGAAAGTATTGGCTCCTGAAGCTGGCACCAAACCGCAACTATATTTTTTAACTTAATATAAAATCAGGAAAATGAAAGAAGAATTATTTGTCAGCGGGCGCGACATCCCCAATATTGACCCCTATCTCCATTTATGGCACTGGGAAATTCCACTGTACCTTTTTCTTGGAGGTCTCTCGGCGGGCATTTTGTTTTTTGCCGGGTATTTTTATGTAATGCACAAACAAAAGGAGATGAAAGCCACCATTCAGTGGGCTCCCATGTTGGTGCCGTTTTTCCTTGTATTGGGTCTTGGTGCCCTGTTTTTGGATTTGAAACATCAGCTTTATTTTTGGCGGCTTTATACTACCATTCGGCTTGAATCGCCCATGTCGTGGGGCGCCTGGGTGTTGATGGCAATTACTCCTTTGTCAATTGTTTGGGCTGCAACTTATATTAAAGATCTTTTTCCAAAATGGAAATGGCCTTTTAAGTGGCTCGATACTTTTGAGGGGTTTGCAAAAAAGAACCGTAAAGCCATGGCCTGGATGATGATGTTGCTTTCGGTGGTTTTAGGTGTGTATACCGGTATTCTTTTGTCTGCTTTTAATGCGCGGCCCTTGTGGAACACCTCTATTTTAGGCCCCTTGTTTCTGGTGTCGGGGTTTTCAACCGGTTTGGCAGCCATCGTGTGGATGTCTAAAAGTAAATACGAGCGTAAAGTGTTAACCCGAATCGATTTGATTTTTATTTTCGTTGAGCTGTTTTTTATCATTCACATGATGATGGGATTGCAGGCTGGATCCGAAGCAGCTATCGAAGCCTCTCATCTGTTTTTGGGCGGTCAGTTTACCGTTACCTTTTGGGTTTTCGTGGTGTTGCTTGGACTGATGTTTCCGGCTACCTTGGAGATTTTTGAACTTAGAGGCTATCACGTTCCGGGATGGCTCCCATCCTTTCTGATTCTGTTGGGAGGACTTATTTTTCGCTTCGTTATTCTCGAAGCAGGACAGATTACACGATATTTATATTGATTAAAACCTTTTGAGCCATGAATAAAAATAATAATAAAAGACCGCACTATCTGAATCCTTATTTCGGAGGTGCTTTGCTTGGGCTATTGGTGATTGCTACCTTTTACATTACGGGACGTGGATTAGGCGCCAGCGGGGCTGTTAAAAGTACGGTTGTTACTACCGTAGAAACGCTTGCTCCCCAGCATGCCGAAAGCAGCCCTTATTATAGTAAGTACATTCCCAACGACACCTCACCCATGAACAATTGGTTGGTTTTCGAATCGTTTGGAATTTTGCTGGGCGGATTGCTGTCGGGAGTAATTTACGGCAGGATTAAAAAGTTCAGGGTTGAACATGGCAACCGTATTACTTCTAACAAACGTTTGGTATTGGCTGTTGTAGGAGGTGCCCTCTTTGGTTTTGGTAGTCAGTTCGGAAGAGGTTGTACCAGCGGCGCTGCTCTGGTGGGTTCTGCCTCCTTTTCGTTTGGAGGGGTCCTTGTCATGCTTGGCATCTTTGGAACCGGCTATGCGGTAGCTTATTTTTTCAGAAAACTGTGGATTTAGTAGTACTTTAAAAATTATTAACAATGGGACCATTAATACCAAATGATATTATTACCGGAGATTGGAACTTTGTAATTGCCATTTTAATTGGTATCGTCTTCGGGTTTATTCTTGAAGCCTCCGGATTTTCCTCCTCCCGAAATTTAGCCGGCGTTTTTTATGGCTATAATTTTGTGGTGCTTCGCGTGTTTTTTACGGCTGTTATTGTAGCCATGGTTGGATTACTTTACTTCGATTACTTTGGCTGGCTTGACCTGTCGAAAATATTTATTTTACCAACATTTTTAAGCCCTATGATTTTGGGGGCGGTAATCATGGGGGTAGGATTTGTTATGGGCGGATTTTGCCCGGGAACCAGTTTTACCGGAATTGCCATTGGAAAAACCGACGCCCTGTTTTTCGCCCTGGGCCTCTTTTTGGGAATATTTATTTTTGGAGAAGCTTACCCTTACTTTGCAGATTTTTATAATAGCGGAAGCATGGGAAATGTTACACTGACTGATGTTACGGGTATTCCTGCACCATGGTTTGCTTTTGGCTTTACTGTTATTGCTTTGGCAGCATTTTGGGTTACTGCCGAAATAGAAAAGAAAGTGAGAAAAAATATGAAAGAATATAAATTCTAAAATTATGAACAGAAATTATCTATTTCTTACCATACTTATGTTGGTTTTAGCTGTCGGTACTTTTTTTATCAATAAGGACGATGTGTTTAAAAACCAAATCAAACCGGAAGCTTTGCTTCAGGCAATTACTCAACCGTCAAGATACGTTACTACCGATCAGGTAGCCAAAAGAATTATTGAAAAAGATCCTACTTTGGAGCTTATTGATGTACGGCTGCCATCTGAGTACAATAAGTTTACACTGTCTGACGCCATGAACGTTCCTTTAAAAGATATTCTTACCGATGAAGGTCAAAATAATTTGGGAATTGAAGATATGAATGTTGTTTTTTTCAGCAACGATGATATCATGGCCGATCAGGCATGGGTTATTTCCAAGCGGTTGGGATATAAAAACATTTATGTGCTAAAAGGTGGATTAAATTGTTGGATTGAAACAATTATTAATCCGGTGATTCCCGATGAAACTGCTCCCGGCACAGAGTTTGACACGTATCACTTTCGGAAAGCTGCCAGCCTCTATTTTACCGGCGGAGATAACACGGCTCAACCTTCTACTGTTACGAAAGCAAAAGTAAAGGTTAGAAGAAAGAAAAAAGAAAAAGCTGCTTCAGGTGGTTGTTAATAATTTTTAAAACTAAAGTTATGCATGTACACGAAAGAAATCCAAAGCGAACCTTAATTACTATTTTATTGTTTGCGTTGATTATTGTTTTTGGATGGGTAACCATGAAAAAACCACGGTTTAAATACACGTTAACACCTCAGCAAACAGTTGATATGGTAATTAATCATCGAGGCTGCTTTCATCCTTATGAATTGGAAAAAGTGCTTAATAATAAAGAAGGTGATGTTGTACTTATCGATATCAGAAATAATTTTGATTACGCTAAAGGCCATATTCCGGGTTCATTAAATATTACAGCTGCTAATTTGCTTAGCGAAGAAAATATCAAACAGCTCGACGAATGGAAAAAAAACAACGTTAAAGTGGTTTTTTATCATGATAATCAACTTCAGGCTAATGGAGCATGGATGCTTTTCAGGCAAATAGGTTATTCAAATACCTATGTGCTGCTCGGCGGATATCAGTACTATGCTTTACATAAAAATAATTTAAAGCAGTCGGAGGGAAGCTGTTTGAAAGGAACGGCTAAATATGATTATGCTGCTGTGGCAAAAAAACGGAGTGCTGTTTCCGGCGAGGGTTCTTCGGCTAAACCGGCTAAAAA
>CAZKGB010000023.1:8696-14595 GCA_964551935.1 uncultured Lentimicrobiaceae bacterium
GAATTTGCGGTATTTTTTGTTTGGAATAGTGGGATAGAAATCTTTTATTGTTCAATAACCCGAATCAATGCCGATTGGCCGCCTAATAAATTGAACCAAAAAACAATATCATCATCTGTTTGCTTTTGATCAGGCCGTAAACCGTTTACCGTAACGGCTTTTGCTTTTACCGCAAACGATAACCCTTTGAGAGGGCTGGCAGAATGGTTGGTGATACTGATTCTCCCATCGGGTAAAACCGAATACTCAACCTTTTCAACAGCCAGTTGATAGTTTAAAAAATTTTGAACGGTAGTAACATTCAGGACATTTTGAAGTTTTAATTGCTGCATAAGAGCAAGCGTTCGGTTGAACCCTTCCATAGCTATTAAGCTGCTGTCGGAATTGTATTTCCAAAATCCTTTACCGGGTTTTGTCCACGCCGGATAACAATGATTTATCTCCACACCCCAATCGTTAACAAAGACGTTAAACTGATGGGGTGAAAAAAAGTAGTTCCACTCCCCTTCGCTTTTAATGTAAAGTACGCTGGCTGTGGGCCAATGATAAAACCCGTTGGTTCGCGTAGGGTGTTTCCAATAATCGGGTTTGGGGAAGAAATCACCGTAACCGGAATACATTTTCTCCATGGAACCAAAAAATCCCCAATTTTTAAAGGTTTGATAATCTTCGTAATAGGGATTCCAAAAATATTGGATACCGTATTTTTTCCATAGGGAAGAGGCATAAATATAGGGGCCGTCGCAAACAAAGTCTTCACGGTTGTTGGTTTCCAGGTTGTTGTAGCCGTGATCAATCCAGGTTGGGGAGTTAAAGTGATTTTTCATGTACGCCAGCGCGCTATCTAACCTGTCGGGTGTAGTGGTATATTGCTCAGGGGTGTGCAGGCATATTTCGCTTCCTTTATCATCTATTTGACTAAGGAAATCTGCAAATGACGAATCGGTTTTAATGGCCGACTCCAAGGAGGTAAACAGGCTGCCGGAAGCAGCAGTATTGGTTACGCTGTCAGGATTGTCGTAAAAAACACTTTTGGTAACAGGAATGTTGTACTTAACAAATCCTCCTGTGGCACTGTCGGCCTGGGTTATTTTTTCCGACCCGAAATAGGTAGCTCTGTGGGTTCGGATATCTCCCCAGTCGGCATGCTCGGTCCAGATGTAGGTGGCCAGCAATCCATCGGGATTTTTCATAAAGCGGGATAGCTTTTCCGGTTTGATTCCGGCAAATATCTTGAACCTGTTTATTATTTTATCGCTTTTTTTATAGGTTGAAGCAGATTGGTTTATTTTTAAATCGAAAGTATCGGCATCCAACGGAAACCTTAAAAAAGGATGGTCTTTTTCATAATCCAGGTTAATTACTGCCAGGTGGTTTTTTGTATTGAGCTGCAACGATGAAATACCGGGTGTATGGTAGATGTCCAGTGCTGTTGAGCCATTACTTAAGGAGAAGCCCTGCTTATCGAGCCAATATTCGTTTTGGAAGGTGTCGATATCCGATTTCCGGTTGGCACGAAAAACCTCTTGCAAGGAGAGCGTGTAGTCAACAAGCAGGGCTGACCGGTTAACTTCCACACTTTTTTTATAGCGTCGTGAAACCGTTAAATTGATTTCGGGAGAGTTTTTATTACAGCGTAACAGTAGTTTAACGGTTTCAAACTTCGACTTTGTTGTAAAAGTCAAAACAACATCCTCTCCCCGGTTCTTAACACCAGCTAATTTGAAAAGGGTGAAGCCGCTGTAGTTGTTGTCGTTACTTTTTTGGTTATAGTAGTAGCGGATATAGTTAGTCATTGGCTTCCCTGTTGTGTCGCCAATTAAAAATCCGTCCCCCTCCTTGTTCCATATCTGATAAAAATCATTTTTAAAAACCAGTTTTTGGTTTGTTAATGTTACATATTCCGGCAGGGTATCCACATCCAATAAAAACGAAGGATTATGCAACGGTTTAAACGAAACAGTGAGGTCATCTACCAGCACTCTGTTCTTTTGTCCCTGGTTCCAAAGGTAAATTTTCAGTTTTCCGGTTTTAGTAATGGCAGCAGGGATGGTTGTCGAATCGCTGAAAAAAGTCCATCTTTGTGTATGATTCAGAATATTTTGTAACGGAATTCCTTTCCAAAAAGCGGTTTCACCATTATTCTCGATTGAAACAACATATAGCGCATCGGGATGAATGGTATCGCAAAAAACATATCCTTGTATAAAAAGATTGGTGTTTTTATGGCGGGTTGATTTCGGAAACATCATCTCCACGCCAAGTCCGTACGGGTGAACCGAATCGGTAAAAGCAGCATAGTTCCCCGAATGGGCGGTGGTGCTGTCGAGGTTGTTTGTGTTAATCCATCGAGGTAAACTATCGGCGCTTTCCAAATCGTTTCGGAAAGTTTGCGAAAAACCCTGAAACCAAACCGGCATCATGGCTGCAAGCAACACGATTTTAAATATGGCAAAATGGTGTTTAATGGTTTAGAGAATTAAGATTAATACTCCTTAACAGTAATTTCGTTGCGTAAAACACGGCTGGCAAATACAGCCAGTGCTTCAAAATCGTTCACAACCGGATACAAAGCAATAGGGGCAATTTTTCCAATACGGCGTTTAACATTTTCGAGGAAACGATCGCTGTCAAAAATTAATCCCGTGAGGATAATGGCATCCACTTCACCCTCGAGGGTGGCATAATGAGAAGCAATTTCCTTTGATACCTGGTAGGATAATGCATAAGAGATAGCTTGCGCTTTTTCATCTCCTTCAGCAATAAGGCGGTTAATTTTTTGAAGGCTGTCGGTACCAAGGTAGGCCTTGTACCCTCCCTCTTCACGAATCATTTTTAGCACCTCTTCTTTGGTGTGGTCGCCACTAAAGCAATATTCTACCAGCTGTCCCATCGGAAGGGTTCCGGTACGGGTAATGGAGAAAGGGCCGCCACCATCGAAGGCCTGGTTAACATCTACCACACGCCCTTTTTGATGAGCCCCGATAGAGATGCCTCCGCTACCAATATGGCAAACAATCAGGTTTAATTCATCATATTTTTGGTTGCGCGATTTGGCATATTTGCAGGCAACATGCTTATGGTTTAACGCGTGAAAAATCGACTTGCGTTCAAAATCGGGATGTCCCGTAACTCGTGCCACATCAGAGAGTTCATCTACCACCACGGGATTAACCATAAATGCCTTTTTGCCCAGCATTTCGGCAATTTTATAAGCAATGATTCCTCCCAGATTTGTGGCATGAACGCCCATTACCCCAATTTCAAGGTCTTCCACCATCTCTTTGTTGATGTGATATACACCTTGCGAAACCGGTTTTACCAAACCGCTCCGCCCCATTATCATCTCGATATCTTCAAGGGTTACCTGGTTGGATTTTAGTTCTTCCATTACCAGGTTCAATCTAAAATCACTTTGATCAGTAACCTTCTCAAAGCCACTGAGCTCTTCCTCGGAGTGGCGAATGGTTTTTAAAAAAACCGGTTCATTGTTGCGGTAAACAGCAACCTTTGTTTCGTGTACCTCCGGATAAATAATAAGAATCTTTTTGGAAATCATAGCCCTGATATTTTATCGGATAAAAATAGCAAACATTTGCCAACGGAGAGGCATGAAGTGTAAAAAAGGTTTGTTAGCTGGATTGACCGGTTGAATCGACTATTGCGAATGTGGCGGGTGTGCCGGTAGTTTTGAAGTTTTATAATGTTATTGCACAAAGTATTGAGTTTTTGGGAGGGATAAACCGTTAGCCACCATCAGGGTTTTGTTTCCGGTGTAGTTGCAAACTCCGGCGTGAAGGGAAAGCAGTCACAAAAAAAAGCCGCTTCTCAACAAAAAAGCAGCTTTAGATTTTTAATGAAATAAATTTCTATTCCATCTCTTTAATAAGTTTTTCTACCCATTTCTTAGCTCTCTCTTCCGTAAGTTCATCTTCGTTGTCTTCATCAATGGCAAGGCCATAAAACATCCCGTTTTTTTCACCTTTCGAGCCGGTAAAACGATATCCGTCGGTAGGCCACCTGCCGATAATTTTGGCGTTCATGTTTTGAAACTCTTCTTCAAAAACACCTAAAACATCCACAAAATGATCGGGATAAAGTACCTGATCGCCCAAGCCGAAGAACGCAACGTATTTGCTGGAAAGATCCTGTTTGCGCATCTCTAAATCCAACCGGCTCCACTCGTTATCGTTGGAAGCATCTTCCCAGTTTTCCGCTCCAATAGTAGAAGCACCGGTGATGATTAAATCATAATTTATAATGTTTTCGGCGTTAAACGATTTTATGTCAAAAACATCAATATTATCAAATGCGTTGGCAATTTTTTTAGCGGCATTTTCAGTATTTCCTCCCTTGGGCCAATACAATAAAACTATCTTTTTCATTTCTGTAAATTTTTAACGGGGGTAAAAATACATTATTTGATTATTAATTATCTGTTTAATATGAGTAGAATGATTACAAATTATTTTTATAAATAGTCAGTAGTTTTTCAGCGGCTTCATAAGGGGTAATCTTATCATTTAGAATCTTGTTTTCATAATTTTTAATTTGTTTTTCTATTGCGTTGGAAGTATAAAAGCGGGTTGTTAAAGAGTCTCTTATTGTTTCGTTCATAATTGAAATTAGCTGTTGTTTTCGGTGATGCTCGAAATAGTTGTTTTCGCGTGTAATCGAAACAAATTTTTCAATTTGGCTTTGAATCTCTGTCAGTCCTGTTCCTTCAAGACTGGAAGCTGTTATAACGTCGGGAGTCCATCCGCTATCGTTGGCGGGAAACAGATGCAAAGCATTTTGATATTCGCGTTTGGCAAGTTCTGCTTTTTGTTTGTTGTCACCATCGGTTTTGTTGATAACAATCAGGTCGGCCATCTCCATAATACCTCTTTTTATGCCCTGAAGTTCATCGCCCCCGCCTGCCAACATCAACAGTAAAAAGAAATCGACCATTTGTGCCACAGCAGTTTCCGATTGTCCTACACCCACTGTTTCGATAAGAATGGTATCAAACCCTGCTGCCTCGCAAAGAACGATTGACTCGCGGGTATTACGGGCTACACCTCCTAACGTACCTGCACTGGATGACGGCCGGATAAAAGCATTTTGACTTGTACTTAGTTTTTCCATTCTGGTTTTGTCGCCTAAAATACTTCCTTTGGTACGACTGCTGCTGGGGTCGATGGCCAATACGGCAATTTTCTTTTTTTGCCCGATAAGCAACAAACCAAAAGCCTCAATAAAAGTACTTTTACCCACGCCAGGGACCCCTGTTATTCCAATACGAATAGAGTTTCCTGAAAAGGGTAAGCATTTATTGATAAGTTTTATTGCTTTTTGTTTGTCTTCAGGCCGGGTGCTTTCTATTAGGGTAATGGCGCGACTTAAAATAGTGTTGTCGCCCTGTCGGATGCCATTAAAATACTGTTCAACAGTAAGTGGTTCCTTTTTAAATTTGTTTTTAATTTTTGCTGACAGTGCCGGGTTGACTATCGACGGTTTTTCAACACCTTTGTTCACTTTTAATGCTCCTTGCTCTTGTTGGTTCTTTTTTTTCATTGTTAATTCAGCTTGCAACAAAGATATATTATTTGGCCGGCACTAAATATTTATAGATAAAAAACTTTCACAATACAACGAAAGGGATTAATTTTGCGCCCTTGAAAACTCTCCGTAGCTCAGTTGGCAGAGCAGCTGACTCTTAATCAGCGGGTCGCAGGTTCGAGCCCTGCCGGGGAGACAATGATTTATCCCTGTAATAGTTAATATATTACGGGGATTTTTTATATCACTTTGTAATAATTGCGGCAGGGCGAGAAGCCTGTCCCGATAAGGCCCGTCATCGGGGAGCCCTGCCGGGGAGACAATGATTTATCCCTGTAATAGTTAATATATTACGGGG
>CAZKGB010000024.1:0-14541 GCA_964551935.1 uncultured Lentimicrobiaceae bacterium
CCCCCAGTAAAAAAATTGTTTAATTGTTTGCCATGTTTATGATAAAAAAAAAAGGCCGTTTCCATGGAAACGGCCTTTTTTCTGTTTTATCAATCATTTACTTTCTTGCTCTACGGGCAGAATAGTTAATTTTTAAAGCGCTCGATTTTCTCAATTGCTGTTTAACATCGGTAACAATACCCATTTTGGTACTTTTGTCAACTTTTAAGGAGGTGGTAATTTTATTTCTGTCTGCCTCGTTGCGTGCCTGACGCTCACGGGCAACAAACTCACCAATATCCTTTATGGTAGCAAACTGGTCGTCGAGTTGAATCCTTGAATTATCACCGTACAACCTGTGATTAATAGGGGGGCCGATGAGAATATAGCTAACCAACGATTTCTTTTCCAGCTTTTGAATTTGGCTGGCTTCAGGAACATTGGTTTTAACTTTAGGACTGGTTTCACGCATGGTAGTTGTTACCATGAAAAAGAAAAGCAGCATAAAGATAATGTCAGGTAGCGACGAAGTGTTAATTGCTCCGGCGTCTTTGTTCTTTTTAACTTTGAATCTTGACATATTACTCTCCTCCTACGTTTTCAGGTTCAGCTTCTGAAATTGGTACCGGAACCAGTTTGTTGATAATTTTTATTTTCTTTTGATCGACAAGCTGGTTGTACTTAACTCCATACATTTGTAACGATTTTTGGTCTTTCATCTCATGGAATGCCTTGGCAAGCTCATCTTGAACTTTAATATACATTCCATACGAAGTCCCTCTATCATTTTTAAGCGATATAACACCCTTCGAAAGCATTACTTCTTTACCAAGTTCTTTGATAAATTTGGGCTTAACTTCAGGATATTTAGGATTGTTTGGATGCAACGACATAAAATCTTCAACCTTTGCCTTGAGCGTGTTAACATTGCCACGTTCACCGTCAATTAAAAGCATATCGTGACTGTTAACAAGAATCTTCAAAACGTTCCGGTCGTTAACCTGAACGTCATCCTGATTTTTCTCAACGGGCGGAGGTAGTTTTCTGATAATACCGGTATCAACATCCATGGTGGTGGTAACAAGGAAGAAGATAAGCAATAAGAATGCTATATCTGCCATAGACCCTGCGTTGATTTCCGGTGTTGCTCTTTTTGGCATAGTATTATTTCCTTATTATTTAAATACTTTAACTACAGAAGAATACAGAATTACCAATACAGCAATTCCAAATGAAATATAGGTGGCATACAAACCCATACCAACTAATTTTGAAGTTACCGCACCAATTTTAAGCTCTTCCAACTGAAGAGATGTAAATTGATTGCCTGCAATGGAATAAGCAATACCAAAAACAATGGCAAAAACTACCAGGCTGATACCCATCATAGCTGCCCCTTTTGGGTTGGCTGCCAAATTGAAAACGGCACCAAGAATGGTAACGGCTGCAGCAACAACAATAAGAGCAATTCCCAGGTTAATCAGGGTCTCTTCTGACAGTAGACCTACATAGAACAGGACACCTGAAACGGCACCTATCGCCAATAGTGCTATCAGCACCCATTTTGTTATTTTGTGAATCTTATCTATCATGATAATTATTTTTTGGCGTAATTCGACAACATGTCAATGAAAGTGATTGAGCTATCTTCCATATCACTTACCAAACCATCAATTTTTGAAATGATAAAGTTGTAAAAGATTTGAAGAATAATAGCAACAATCAAACCAAATACAGTTGTTAACAAGGCCACTTTAATACCGGAAGCAACAACGGTAGGAGAAATATCACCGGCAGCGGCAATGTCATCAAAGGCTTGAATCATACCAATAACCGTACCCATAAATCCAAGCATAGGAGCCAGGGCAATAAAGAGTGAAATCCAACTTACTCCGCTTTCAAGTTTACCGGTAACTACACTACCATAGGCAAGAATTGCTTTTTCCACGTCGTCCATGCCGTTATCGAAACGGTTAAGACCTTCGCTAAAAATGCTGGCAACAGGGCCACGGGTATTTCTAACAACCTCTTTGGCTGCATCAACACCACCGCTTTTAAGAGCATCGTCAACTTTGGAAAGGAGTTTTTTGGTATTAACGGTAGCCATGCTGAGGTATAAGATACGTTCGATGGCAATGGCTAAACCAAAAATCAGGGTAAGCAATACAATACCCATAAATCCCGGACCTCCTTCGATAAATTTTTCTTTAAGAACCTGGTGAAACGATTTAGGTTCATCTGCAGTTGGTGCGGCAGCAGGTACTTCGGCAGCGGCTTCGTCAACTTGAGCAGCACTGTCAACAACAGCGGTTGCGCTATCCTGTGTAACAGTCAGTGAGTCCTGTGCAATAACATTTTGCGATAGCCCTATAAAAGCTACCATTGCAACAATTGAAAGAAAGGCAATTACTTTTTTCATGATGATTTTAATTGATTTTTCAAAAAGTTTTTTTTGTGTATTTGGCACAAAAATAATAATAAATTATTTACTTAAACAAAGATTAACAATATTAACCTAAAAATATACATTGCGGAGAGGGCGGGATTCGAACCCGCGATACCCTTTTGAGGTATACACGCTTTCCAGGCGTGCCTCTTCAGCCACTCGAGCACCTCTCCTTAATTACCATTCTCAAAAATTTGAAGGGGCAAATGTAAAAAAATATTTCTTATTTGGTCAATTCGCCACGCAAAGAACGTTGTAATAATTCAATAATTGTTTGACGACCGGAATATCGTCCTAAAAGATACATCAATTTGGTTACGGCCGCTTCGACGGTCATATCACCCCCGCCTACAACACCCATTGAACTTAATTCAGTACTGGTTTCATACTTTCCCTGCTCAACAGTACCGGCTATACACTGCGTGATATTGAGCACAATAACACCTCTTTCAACCGTTTCTTTTAGCAGTTGTAAAAACCAGGGATAAGTGGGGGCATTGCCCGAACCAAACGTTTCGATGATAATGGCTTTTAGATCGGGAATGTTAAAAACCGTACGAATATAGTATTCGGTAATTCCCGGAAATATTTTTAAAATACCAATATTTTGATCCAGGTTTTTATGAACTTTAAGCTTTTTAAAGTTGGGTTTAAGTATTTCGTGATGGTTATACCTTATATAAACCCCCACGTTGGCGAGTTCGGGGGCGTTGCCCGAAACAAACGCGTTGAAGTTTTCGGCATTGTATTTCATGGTTCTGTTGCCCCGCATCAGCTTGTTTTCAAAATAGATGCACACCTCGGGAACTACCGGTGTTTCGTCGATAGTGGCAGCAGCAATTTCGATGGCGGTAATAAAATTATCGCGGCCATCGGTTCGTAGTACGCCAAGCGGTAATTGCGACCCCGTAATGATGACCGGCTTGTTCAGGTTTTCCAGCATAAAACTTAAGGCGGATGCCGTGTAAGCCATCGTGTCAGACCCATGCAGTATAACAAACCCGTCGTACTCTTCGTAATTTGTTTCTATCACTTCCGCAATCTTCACCCAGTTATCGGGCGACATGTTGGATGAATCCAAAATGGGGTCGAAACAATGAAAATCAAGCTGGTAATCGAATTTTTCCAGGATGGGAACCTGCTCGTATATGTTTTCAAAATTAAAGGGAATCAGCGAGCCGCTTTTTTCATCTTTAATCATACCAATGGTACCTCCGGTGTAGATTACCAGAATCGAAGTTTTATCCATTATCATTCATCTTTAATTGAAACAACGTAATTGCGTTTTCGGTTGTAATGGCTGCAAGCTCTTCCGGTGCCATATTTTTTAAGGCGGCTGTTTTTTCAAGGATGTACGGAATGTATGCGCTTTGATTTCGTTTTCCTCTAAAGGGTACCGGTGTAAGATAGGGGGCATCGGTTTCAAAAACCAAATGGTTATCGGGGATATCTTTAATAACAGCACCTATGTTGGAGTTCTTGAAAGTAATTACCCCACCAACGCCCATTAAAAATCCCAGATCCATAATTTTTTTTGCCTCATCGGCTGTTCCTAAAAAACAGTGAAAGACTCCTTTCAGGTCATCGGTTAACTCCTCTTTAACAATAGGATAAGTTTCCTGAAACGAATCACGGGTATGGATAGAAACAGGCAGTTTGTACTTTTTTGCCATTTTTAACTGACGACGAAAGGCATCTGTTTGCTGGTCGCGATAGGTTTTGTCCCAATAGAGATCGATACCGATTTCTCCAACAGCGATGTATGTTTTTGAAGTCAATAGTTGTTCAATCCGCTGCAATTCCTTTTCGTAGTCATCCTTTACCGAGGTAGGATGCAGCCCCATCATTGCAAAGCAATTGTCAGGAAATTTATCAGACAACGCTTCCATTCTTTCGATGGTACCGCTATCGATGTTGGGTAACAGCATGGCGGTTACTCCGGCATCCAGCGCAGCTTTTACAACATCGTCGCGATCAGTATCAAATTCCTCCAGATAGAGGTGGGTATGAGTGTCAACCAGTTTCATGGCGCAAAAGTAGAAGAAAAATCGGTTGAACAAACGGCGTGGCGATTGTTGGCTTTTGATTAACATTTTTATACCGCCGGGAACCCGATAAAAGTGCTACTTATTAATAAATTATTTTCCGCACCAAAATATATATGGCATCCATTTAAAAAGAATAATGTTACTTTGCCAATCAAAATAGAAAATAAATAACAGATGAAACGAATTTGTGTTTTTTGTGGTTCAAGCATGGGAAGCAGTCCTGTTTACAAGGAGGCTGCCAAAGAATTAGCCGATCTTTTCGTAAACAAAAACATCGGGTTGGTTTACGGTGGTGCCAACGTGGGATTGATGAAAATATTAGCCGACACTTTGCTGGAAGCGGATATGGAGGTAATTGGCGTGATGCCGCACAGTTTAATACAAAATGAGGTTGCCCATACCGAACTGGAACATTTTATCGAGGTGGAAACCATGTCGGAGCGGAAAAATAAGATGGCAGAGTTATCCGATGCCTTTATTGCACTTCCCGGAGGTTTTGGTACCTTGGATGAGCTGTCGGAGGTGCTTACCTACAACCAACTTCGTATCTGCGACAAGCCGCTGGGATTTTTAAATACCGCCGGCTATTACGATAAATTTTTGGATTTTGTTGATCATGCGGTGGAAGAAGGGTTCGTGAGAGGCGAACACCGTAAGAATTTAATTGTTTCGGACGATGTGGCCTTATTGATACAAAAGCTCCAAAGTTATCAACCGCTGGAAACAGAAAAATGGATTAGAGACATTAAAGAAGAGAGCGGAAACAAAGAACAGAGAATTTAAAACAGCCATAGCAGCCAGCTATCGAATTCTAATAAACCGACACACCATGATTATAGGTATTACAGGAACTATTGGGGCAGGAAAAGGAACCATTGTTGATTACCTGAAAGAGCAACGAGGATTTAAGCATTACTCGGCACGCGATTTTATTACCGAAGAAATTGTTAAACGCGGCCTTCCGGTGAACAGGGACACGCTTACCGCCACCGCCAACGATTTGCGAAAAAACTTTTCGCCACAATACGTTATCGAACAGCTTTTTTACCGGGCACAGCAAGCGGGTGGCGACGCTGTTATCGAAAGCGTACGTACACCGGGTGAGATTGCCTTTTTACGCAAACAACCCGACTTTTACCTGTTTGCCGTCGATGCCGACCCCGGGGAGCGGTATAAACGCATTAAAAAAAGAGGCTCCTCCACCGATCATATCGATTATGAAACTTTTTTAGCCAACGAAAAACGCGAAATGTCAACCGATGACCCCAACAAGCAAAACCTGGGGAAATGCATCGAAATGGCCGATTTTGTATTTTACAATAATGGCGCTATGGAGGAATTATTTGAACAGGTTGAAACGGTTTTAAAAAAAATTAATAAGACCTAACTATTAAAAATGCAGAGGGATTGTTATTTCCAAAGCCTTTAACAGGTTAAGCAAACAGCTGGCCTGATAAAATTCGTCACAAAAATCTTTCCCGGTTCCGAATCTGACTATTTCGTATCCTTTTTACTATGCAACACCTTAAAAAAGAAATAGGCAGTAACGATGGTAACCGTTCCCTGAACAACAATCATAAAAAGTAATGCATCGGTACTCATGATATTGGATTTTTGGATTGATTAAGTTTGCGTTTTTTGGAGGCAATATGAACCATATACGAAAGGCCGACAATGGTTAACAACAGTAACAGCCGCGACATATCTTTGGCAAACATCACAGTAGGAGAACCATCTTTAAACCATATTACCTCCTGATTAACATGGAATATCTGCCCGATGATACTATCGGAAGCGAAGGGCCAGGTACCCTGCGAAAATAGTTGGTTCAAGGCAGTTTGCCAATCGGCCATCTCCCCGTTAAGGGGTTTTATTAATGATGAAAACAGAATAACAATAAGGAATAACGGTGTTACCCATTTAATAATAGGTTTGTAAATTCTGGGCACCTTAATATCGGCGCCATCGGTAATTTCGTTCCAGCCGTTATCCATACCAAATACCCAACCAAACAGAATAATCTCGGCCACGGCAAAAATCACCAAAGCTACGGTTCCTGTCCAATAGTCATATTCATCAAAAACACCGGCTTCAAAAAAGAGTATCGTGGGCAAAGCAAGAACAAGTACCAACAGACCAAGCGTGTAAGCACCTTTTTTACGGCTCCAGCTAAACTCATCTTCCACAAAACCCATCCAGGGGGTACCCATAGCCAGCGAGGAGGTAATACCCGCAATAAACAGCAACCCGAACCAGGCTACCCCGGCCAGACTGGCAAGCACCGGACCCCATTTTCCAAACAGGTAAGGCATGGTTTTGAACGCCATCATAAACCCCGCATTTTCTTTTACCCAGTCGAGACCCATGTAACCCACCGCAATAGGAATCACGATAGAAGCACCCAGCACGATTTCAACAAACCCGTTCATCCAGCCGGCGGTCATGGCATTAAGAGCGATATCTTCATGCTTATTAACATAAGCGGCATAACAAAGAATGGTACCCATTCCCACCGACAAGGTGAAAAATATTTGACCGGCTGCGGCCAGCCACACTTTAGGGTTACTTAAACTATCAAAATTAGGCTTCCATAAAAAGTCGAATCCAACCATTGAGTTGCAGGTAGTACAACCCGGCTCTCCGGTATCGCCAATAGAGAAAGCCATAATTGCCAAAAATACCCCAAAGATAAGAAGCAGGGGCATGGCTATTTTTGCCACCTTTTCAATACCTCCGCTCAGCCCTTTCGACAACACATAAACATTGATGGCCAGGGTTACAATAAAAGCAACGATGGCCAGTAAGGGGAAATTAATTATCAAACCGCCATCGCCCGAAGCCCCGGTAATTCCCACGTAATTGTCAAAAACCTGACTCACTTCGGAAGCGTTCAAACCGCTAAAAGTTTGCAAAATCGATTCAAATGTATAGGACAGGGTCCACGATTCGATATAGGTATAGTATGAAAGTATTCCAAGGTTGGTAAAAATCCCGAAGACGCCAATATATTTCCACAGTCGCTGCTTGGTCATGCTACCCATAATAAAAGGTGAAGAGTGATTACCCCTCACGCCACCGTACCTGCCAATGGCCCATTCCACCCACAACAAAGGGATTCCCATCAATAAAAAAGAAACCAGATAAGGGATGATAAAGGCTCCTCCCCCATTTTGAACCGCCTGAATCGGGAAACGCAGAAAGTTACCCAACCCTACGGCATTACCTGCCATGGCAAGAATAAGGCCTATTCTCGACCCCCAACCCTCTTTTACTTTAGCCATAAAAAGTTGAAATTATGAGTTACACTTCAAAGAAACTACAATTATAAGAAATTGTAAAGCATCAGGGTAGTCATTTTAAAATATTTTTCGGTTTACCTGAAAACAATATCCTTGATAAGGTTTTTTCCGACCTCTTTATTAAGTGCTTTTACAATTTTAGAACGTGCCATCATCAGCTCGTTGCGAAGTGGTGCTGAATCGAGGTTGACATAGAGTATGCCGTTTTTTATGGCCAGATGATCCGTATGGCGTGCAATCATCGAGCCTACTACCGGCTCCCATGAAGCCATTAGATTAACTTCCTCCAGCTTTTGATTCATCCGCAAGCGGCTAACGACCTCTTTTATGGCATCGCCAAGGGTATATTCGTGATTGGTTTTCATTGATATGTTGTAACGGTTCCCTGTTCAACCATAAATATTTTGTGGTCGATATCAACCTGATTAAAAATTGCTTCAATGCGCTCGGGCTGCGTGTCGGTGATAAAAACCTGCCCGAAATTATCATCGCTGACAAGCTGAATTATTTTGCTCACCCGCTGATGGTCAAGTTTGTCAAAAATATCGTCGAACAGCAGAACCGGTTTAAAATTTTTAACCCTGCGCATGTACTCGAACTGAGCCAGCTTTACCGCCACAACAAACGTTTTTTGCTGTCCCTGCGAACCAAACTTTTTAATGGGATAACCATCTATTTTAAAAAGCAGGTCGTCTTTATGAATTCCCCTGCCGGTGTATCGCAACATTCTGTCCTTTTCAACCGATTTGATTAACAACTGCTCCAGCGGTTCCAGTGCCAACTGCGACTCGTACATCAACTCAACCTGCTCGCTGCCTCCCGAAAGGAAATGGTAGTTGTTTTCAATAATCGGATTGAACTCCTGCAAAAAAGTTTTTCTTTTTTCAAAGATGGGTTGGCCGTATTCAGCCAATTTCTTATCCCATATTTCCAGCGAAACCGCGTCAAAGCTCCTTTGCTCGGCAAAACTTCGTAACAACGCATTACGATGTGCCAGCGCTTTATTGTATTGAAGAAGGTTGTCGAGATAGTTTTTATCGAACTGCGATATTACACCATCAATGTATTTTCGCCGCACATCGCTGCCCTCGTTGATCAAATCACGGTCGTATGGCGAAACCATCACCAACGGAATCTTGCCAATGTGATCGGCCAGCCGTTCGTACTCCTTTTTATTAAACTTGAATGATTTCTTACTGTTGCGCTTTTGGATAATATTGACCAAATCATTCAACGAATCCTGATTTTTATAGGTGCCGTGAATGGCAAAAAATTCGGTTTGATGCCGGATGTTTTGAGAATCGACAAAATTGAAATAGCTTTTGCAAAACGAAAGATAATATACGGCATCCAGAATATTGGTTTTGCCGGCACCGTTGTTGCCTACAAAGCAGTTTATCTTGTCGCTAAACTCCAGCTCTGCCTCTTCGTAGTTCTTGAAATTGATTAACTTAAGTTTTTTCAGGTACATGCCTCTTCAATATTCGTTGCGATTTCAAAGATAGTGATTTTAGCGAGGCAATAAAACCGCTAAAAACTATTTAACTTTATTAATTTGAAACGAAAACTGCCAGGTATCGGAAGTACCGTCATCGTTAAGCACATCGCCCGTGGCCTCGAGAGAAGCCGTTACCAAAAGTCCATTGTTGCCCGGAACACCTGAAAGTCCCGACAACCCGGCTGATATGCCATCGTGCGAAGGCAGTTTAAAGGTAAATATTTCTACCACAACATGTTATTATATTGCCAATATCAGCACCTTGGTCTTTCATAGCATGAAACCTAACATAATTACTCAACTTTCGCAAGCTAATATAAATAGGAAAATAGCCGCTAATACGCGAATGAAGAAATTAGTGGCTTGCGCATATTGAGGTATTTATATTACCCCACCCAATCGCGACACGATTAACCCGCAAGCCATTTCTTCATGCTCTCTTTATTCCGGTCGTTAACAATGTTTTTGCCTTCCGGGGTGTAGAGGTAATCAAGCAGGCTGCTAAAACGCTTGGTGATATTACCTCTGATTACTTTCATGGTAGCGTTCATCAAGCCGTTTTGCTCGTTAAAGCTCTCTTCCGGAATACCTATGGAAGCGGGGAGCCACCGTGCCGGAAACATCTCTTCAAATTCGCCGCCACTCAAATATTTTGCCACCTCGTCCTTAATAACTTTTAAGGCTAACTCAACAGCTTCATCGCTTTTTACATCAACTCCATCGGCCTTAATTTTTTCCTTTAAAGCCGGCACGTTGGGTACAATCAGTCCAACGGTATATGGATTTTGGTTGTTGTGCAACATCACCTGCTCAATGTATTTCGACTGATCGGAAAGAGCCTCTTCTATCCCTTCAGGGCTGTATTTTTCACCATCGTTGCCAATCAACAAACTTTTAAACCGGCCCAAAACATACAAAAACCCATCCTTATCCAAATAGCCAATATCTCCTGTGTGAAGCCATCCATCTTTGAGGGTTTCTTTGGTAGCCTTTTCGTTTTTCCAGTAGCCCTTCATTACATTTTCACCTTTTACGACAATCTCACCCTTTTCACCGGTCTTCAATTCGTTGCCGTCGTCATCAAGAATTTTAATCTCCAGATTGGCCACAATCCTGCCCGAGCTTCCCATTTTATGAGCATCCGGTGAGTTTGACGAAATAACGGGAGCTGCCTCCGAAAGTCCATATCCCTGATACATCGGCATCCCGATGGCATAGAAAAATCGTTGCAGCTCGATATCCAGCAGAGCTCCTCCACCCACAAAATACATCAGGTTACCGCCAAATCCTTCGCGAATCTTACTAAACAATATTTTGTCAAACAGATTTAGAAGTGGCTTATAAACAAAGGTGCCACCGCTCCCTTTATCATATCCCAGCTTGTTATACCTGTAAGCCAGGTTAAGGGCAAAATTGAACAGACTTTCAGTGGTTTTCCCTTTTTGGCGGATACCTGCTTCAATGTTCTTTTTAAAATTTTTAGCCAGTGCCGGAACACTCAGTAAAAAATAGGGTTTTATCTCCTTAATATTCTTAGGGATATTTTTCAGCGTCTCCATGGGTGTACGTCCTTTTTCAACCACCGCCAAACTGGCTCCTTTTCCAATCATGGTGTAAAGTCCAACCGTGTGAGCAAACGAGTGATCCCAGGGTAATATTAACAAGGTAACATAATCCGGCTTAATTTCAAACAACGAGGTTCCCTGTTCTGTATTGGCCGTGTAATTTCTATGGGTAAGCATGATTCCTTTTGGGTCAGCCGTGGTGCCCGAAGTGTAAGTAATGTTTGCCACATCGTCGCCAACAACCGATTTCATCATCTCCTCCACCTCTGCTTTAAGCTCGGCAGAAGCACCTCTCCCCTTTTGATAGATTTCGGAATAACGAACCTCGTTTTCTTCTGTTTCGATATCGTCAAACACGATGACGGTTTCCACTTTGGGCATCTGATCCAGGATATTACGGATTTTTCCCAGTTGAGATTCGGATACAATCACGGCCCTTGATTCGGAATGATTTATTCTAAACGCGATTTCGTTGGGTTCGATAAGCTTCACCGAAAGAGGTACATCAATAATTCCCAAATGGAGCATAGCCAGCTCCGATACCAACCACTCTGTTCTTCCCTCCGCCAGAAGGGCTACCCTGTCGCCTTTTCGCAAGCCAAGGTCGTACAAGCCCGATGCAAAGTACTCTACCTGCTCATCAATCTCTTTATAGGTGGCACCAACATATTTTCCATTTTTCTTTTCATGAATTAAAACATTGTCGGCAAACTTTTCGACACTATTTTTAAAAAACCCGGGAATTGTTTTCATACTCGTAGTCTAAAATTAAAAAATGCAAGATAGTAAAATTTTAAAATAGTCGATAAAAGCAGGTTGCTGCTCTCTGTTCTCTCTGCCATACATATCCTTCCCTAAATCAGCAAATCGGATTAAGAATTGCTATCAATTCGTTAAAAATATCAACTTAATAATAACCCCTACAGATAATTAACATTGTTTGCGTTTAAAGAAAAAAGCGATAGATTTTAGAATTCTATCGCGCTTAGCATCTCTTTTCAAGATATTATTACTCTCCTAAAAACTCAGGTTTTCTCTTTTCTAAAAATGCTTTTTTACCCTCTTTAAAATCGTTACTGTAAAAGGATGCAGCCACCATCTTTTTAATCTCTTTGGTATTTATCATTTCCACCGTGGCACGGCTCAGGGCATTAATCTGCTTTTTTATTAACCTGATATTCAAGGGAGCGTTGGCAGCAATAGTTTCAGCCATGGAAAAGGTAAAAACTTCGAGCTTGTCCTTTTCGACAACATGGTTCAGAATACCCAACTCCAACGCCCTGGAAGCCTTTATGGGCTCAGCCGTAAAAAACAGCTCTTTGGCAATGTTGGTCTCCACCAAACTTAACACCCGTTGCACCTGGACAGGATTGTAGGGTGCACTCAGCTTTGCCGGGGTGATGGCAAACGATGATGAAGCCGAACCAACCAGTATATCGCACGAAAAAGCTAACTCGCAACCGCCCCCCCACACGCTGCCCTCGATCATGGCAATGACAGCCCCGGGAAATTGCTCCAATTTTTTCAGCACTTTTTCCAGATTATACTCGTAAGGTACCGGATCATACTCCGGATCGGGAAGCTGGTCGATTCGCAGTCCGGCACACCAAACAGCTTTACCGGGATTGCTCCGTATAACAACAACTCTCTTATCCGTTGCTTCAAAAGCCGAAACGGCTTCCACAATTTCGTCGAGCATTTCAACATTTAACGAGTTATGTTTGTTATCATTATCAAGTGTAATAATCCCAACAAATCCTTGCTCTTCCGATTTTATAAACTTCATACAATTATTAAATAATCACAAAATTAACCACCTTTTCTTATTATGAACATAACTTCCATAAATTTGTCGGAAATTTTAATCTGAAACTTAAAATACCATGAAAGTTAAGCTAACACTTGTTTTTTTGTTAATGAGTACCATGGCAGCCTTTGCCCAGCAATACACCATCGAGGGAAAATTTACCGGGATACCCGATAAAAACGTTTATCTGATTGAATACCATGAGGGCAACCAACAAATCGTGGATACTGCCAAAACCGATCAGCAGGGAGCTTTCTCATTCACCCTTTCCAACGCGAAACCCGGGATGTACGTGGTATATGTCAGTCCTCAAAACATGCTTGAGCTGGTATTTAACAACGAAAACATCAGCTTTGAAACAACCGGTTCAACCACGCAGGACGACATTCATTTTTTAACCTCCAAAGAAAACAAAATTTACTATGATTACATTTATGTTAAAATTAACAACCAAAATAAGCTGAACCTGCTTCGTCCAACCATCCGTAATTATCCAAAAGAGGATCCCTTTTACAGCGTGATGGTAAAACAGTACGATTCGCTGGTTAATCAAATTGCCAATACCGTGAAGGTGGCAACCATCAACGATTCCGATAAGCTTGCCACTCGGTTTATTCGTTCCGACTGGCCGGTAATCCCTCCTGCAGGATTATCACAGGAAGAAGAGACGGACTATTTAAAAAGACACTTTCTCGACCACGTTGACTTTTACGACACGGCGCTGATAAACTCCTCTATTTTATCTTCCCGGCTGGTGGGCTACCTGCAACTTTATCAAAACAAAAACATGACCAAGGAAGAGGCTGAGGAGGCGATGAAACCGGCGGTGGATACCATTTTGGAAAAAGCCACCTTAAACGGTGAAGTTTATGGTTACGTGTTAGACTATCTCGTGGGTGGTTTTGAAACGGTTGGCTTCGACAAACTGCTTATCTACCTCGACAATGCCAATGCTGCCGAAAATATTTGTGAAGACTCAACCCGTAAAGTGGTTCAAAACAAACTGGATTTGGCCAAAAAACTTGCTTACGGTGCCATTGCCCCCAAGATTGCTACCGACGATATTTATGGAAAGTCGTTTGACCTTTACAAGTTGAACGCAAAAAAAACCGTGCTGGTGTTTTGGGCCAGTTGGTGCCCTCATTGCACTGCTACCCTTCCCGAGTTAAATAAGCTTTACAACGAAAACCGGGATAAATTTGAAGTTGTAGCTGTTTCGGTTGACGACGATATAAAAGCGTTAAAAAGATCGGTAGAAGATCAGGATTACAACTGGATTAACATTGCTGAAGGATTGGGCTGGGACGGAAAAATACCTTTAGAGTACGGCATAACCGGTACCCCCACCTTTTTTGTTTTGGATAAGGATAAAAAAATTATTTCGAAACCCCGGAATATGTCTGAACTGAAACAAGCTTTGGATTTACAGTAGCTCTCTTTTTTGTGCTGTCGTTGTGGCACGAGCCGGTTCCACATGCGCATCCCAACCGTTTTCCGGTGTTAGGATCAACGGTTGAACACTGTTTTTTAAAAGTGTAATCCTTTTTAAAAAGCATCTTGACGCCAATGCCGGCAAAGCCGATTCCTAAAAGGATAATACTGAAAAATAATATTTTTAAAAAAACCATTTTTTACTGTTTTACTGAAAGTGCAAAAGTAAATGAAATACAGAAATAATTATATAGTTATATGTTTTTGTTTGTAAAATTATTTTGCTTTCCAATAAATAACATCAAATACGGTAGCTTCTAACCTGAATAAACCAGAAATATCAATGTATAAATTCCAAATTTTAAAATTCTAAACAGGTTTTGATTTACAATTCATCTTTAAATAAAAAGATTGGTCATGCCGAGCTCGGCCCCTGAGCCGCACCCTGAGTTGCACCCTGAGCTTGTC